>JBPCTX010000071.1:0-8775 GCA_051011455.1 Acidimicrobiia bacterium
GCCCTGTTCCTGGCCGCCTGGTTCATCGCAGCCGGTCCGCTCGGTTGGGGGCCGCGCCGACGGGTAGTGGTTGGCCTGGCCGGTCTCGCTCTGTTCCTGGTGGTCACCCGCTGGGAGCCGTCGGTGGTGAGAGCGTCGCTGATGGCAGCCCTGGTCTTGCTGGGGCGGGTGGGGGGAGTGGCTCTCACCACCTGGACGGCGCTGGGATCGGCTGTGATTGTCTCACTCTTGTTGGCGGGCCAACTGGGCGGGGATGTGGGGTTCCAGTTGTCGGTGGCAGCCACGGCGGGGGTTCTGGTAGGGAGCCGATCGGTGGGGTCGGCGGCGCCTGCCGGCTTGAGGAAGGTATTGGGCATCACACTCGGTGCCCAGGCGGCGGTCGCTCCTTTGTTGCTCTGGCACTTCGGGACAGTGCCACTGCTCTCGCCGGTGACCAACCTGATTGCCGCCCCCGTCGTGACACTGGCGACTGCTGCCGGCGGCGCCGCAGTGTTGACGGGTCTCGCTCCGCTGGTCTCGGTGGCGGCCGGGTTGGCGGGGGTGGTACTCGACATCAGCCGGCTGGCAGCCGGCTGGCCGCAGTTGAGCGTCGTGGGAGTCGGGGCTGTGCTGGCCGGATGGGGAGCCGTCGTCCGGCTGCCGTCGATGAGGTCGCTGGTGGCTCTGGTTGGGGCGGTGGCGGTGGCAGTGATGCTCCTGCCGGTCGGGCGGGTTGCGGTGGCGACGGTTGTGTTTCTCGATATCGGCCAGGGGGACGCCACTCTTCTGCTGGGACCATCCGGTGAGGCAGTGCTGGTTGACGGTGGTCCGGACCCGCGAGTACTCCTCGCCAAGCTGCGGAAACGCGGAATCGATCATCTGGACCTCGTCATTGCCACCCACGGCGACAAGGACCACATCGGTGGCCTGGAAGCCGCCTTGGCGGCCTACCCGGTGGGCGTGCTCTGGCACCCCGGCCACTCCGGGGGTTCGGATCTGTACGCGTCGCTGCTGGAGCGGGCAGGGGAGTTGGACGTGGAGACTGTTGTTCCCGGGCCGGGCTGGGCTGCCACGATCGGCGGCTTCTCTCTCGAAGTGCTGGGGCCGGGTCGCCGATACGCCGACATCAACGACGAGTCGATCGTGCTGCGGGTAGTGGCGGGATCCTCGACGCTGCTCCTGACCGGCGACATCGAAGCCACCGCCCAGGGCGACCTCGGTGCAGTGACTGCCGACATCCTCAAGGTTCCCCACCATGGCTCAGCCACCAGCGACCTCCGGTGGCTACGACAGTCGGTCGCCCCGGTCGCAGTCATCAGCGTCGGAGACAACGACTTTGGTCACCCTCACGCCTCCGTGCTCGAGGTGCTGGAACAGACGGGCGCCACGGTGCTGCGCACCGATATGGAGGGGGACATTGTCCTGTCGCTGCGATCGTTCGGGCAATAGGCATTGAGCGTCGGGGTCTTGAAGTCGCGTTCTGGCTGAAGGCCGACAGCCGGTGGCCGGGGGCTACTCTGCTCCCCATGTCCATCCTTGCCATTGTCGGTCCCCGCGACGCCGGTCCCGGCGAGCGCCAGGAGATGCTGGAACAGGCCCATGCCCATCTCGAAGAGGCCGACTCGCTCGTGCGGGTCGACGTTCCGGCCAAGGGAACGGCCACCGAGGAGGGCGCGGTGGGGGCGCTGCGGACCGACATTGAGCCTGTTGTCCCCGCCTTGCAGTCGGGCTCGCTGTTTGGTGGCAGCGAAGGCGTTCTGCTGGTCGATGCCCAGTCACTCTTGAAGGCCGAAGCCGAAATCATTGCCGAGTTGCTGGACGGAGTGCCCGACACTCTGCACGTCGCCATCACCAGTGCCGGGGCCTTGCCGGCACCGTTGTCAAGGGCTGTGCAGGAAGTGGGTGAGGTGGTCAAGGTCAAGAAGTTCCGGGAGCGCGATGCCGGCCAGTGGCTGGGAGCCGAACTCAAACGTCGCAAGCTGCGCCTGCCCGGCGAAGCTCAGAACGCACTCATTCAGCGATTTGGCTCCGACCTGGCCGCCCTGGCCGGCGCTCTCGACCAGCTGGAGTTGGCCGACGAGCTGCCGTCGGCGGACGAGCTGATCGAGCGTTTCCGTACCCGGCCGGATGAGCCGGTGTGGTTGTACGCCGACGCGGTGTCCTCAGGGAACGTTGGCGAAGCTCTCCGACGTCTGGCGGACTTCCTGACCCACAGCCATCCGCTGGTCCTGCTGGCCTACCTGGAGAACGACCTGAAGCGGAGGTCGATGGCGGCGGCCGCCCCCGACCTCGCCACTTTTGCCGAGTGGAGCGGGACGAAGCCAGATCACTTCCCCACCAAGAAGGCCTGGAACGTCCGCACCCGCACCTCCGACAGCGAACTGCGGAGGGCTCTCGACGCCATCAGCCGCGCCGACCAGCACCTCAAGAGTGCCCCCGAGGACACCCATCGGCTGACCATGGAGCGCCTGACCGTCGCCCTCTG
This sequence comes from Acidimicrobiia bacterium, assembly GCA_051011455.1. GTDB lineage: Bacteria > Actinomycetota > Acidimicrobiia > Spongiisociales > SHLN01 > SHLN01. Next base: position 2,465 of record JBPCTX010000071.1, read on the forward strand.
CCGCTGGTACAGCGGGAGCGCTGCTCGAAGAACGGCTTAGCGAGCCTGCGGCTCGCGGCCGCCAGCTGTCGGCTTTCAGCTGTCAGCCAGAAACGACTCGCGTTGGCGACCGCAAGTGGAGTGGCGCCTGATCCCGGCAAACCTCGGGTTCAGCGTTCTGACTGAGGCTGAAGGCTGAAGGCTGAAGGCCGATGGCTGATGGCTGTTGATTTGTCGAAGTCAACCCTCAAACGGATTGATGCTTTCGATTGTGTAGGTGAAGGTTCCGCCGGGGGCTTCGTAGGTGACTTGCTGGCCTACTTCGGCTCCCATGAGGGCTCGGCCGAGGGGACCGTCGGGGGCGGCGGTTTGGACACCTGAAACCCGGTTTTCGGAAGTGGCTATCAGGACTTCCAGAGTGAGGTCGCCGTTGGTGACGGTGACGATGGAGCCGACTTCGACTTTGCCGGTGTCGACGGCTTCGCGCACCTCGGCGTTCTCCAGTAGGTGCTTGAGCTGGCGAATGCGCGCCTCCATCATTCCCTGCTCGTTCTTGGCGGCGTCGTAGTCGGCGTTCTCACGCAGGTCGCCGTGCGACCGGGCCTCGGCGATCCGCTCTTCGATGTGGCGGCGGCCGCTGGTGGTCAGCTCGTCGAACTCGACCTGCAACTTCTCGTGGGCGGCCGGGGTCAGCCAGGTGGTCTCTTGGGACATGTCCTTAGGAGCCGAGGAGGGCGTTGACCTGCTTGCTGAGGCTTGACTTGCGGCGGGCGGCAGTGTTGGCGTGCAGCACACCACGGGCGGCAGCGGCGTCGATGCGAGCCTGAGCCACTTTCAGCGCCTCAGTGGCTCCGGAGCTGTCACCGGAGCGGGCGGCGTCGAGGGCTGCCTTTGAACGGGTCTTGATCTCTGAGCGCACGGTCTTGTTGCGCTCGCGAGCCTTCTCGTTCTGGCGATTGCGCTTGATCTGGGATTTGATATTGGCCATTGGTGTCCTTCGTGAAGGCGACATCATAGCAATGGGCGCCTGCTCTGCTGCCTTGCGGGCTCGTCCAGACGGTAAGGGTGTTGACCCGCCTTGTCGGGTGGAAGACATAAACTCCCCAGGCTCTCCCCCGGGAAATCAATTGACCTCGCGTATTCGCAATTTCAGCATCATCGCTCACATCGACCACGGCAAGTCGACGCTGGCCGATCGGTTGCTGGAGCGCACCGGGGCGATCTCCGAGCGGGAGATGAAGGAGCAACTGCTCGACAGCATGGAGCTGGAGCGAGAGCGCGGGATCACCATCAAGGCGCAGGCCGTGCGGATCGTGTATCCGGCTCTGGATGGTGAGACCTACGAGCTCAACCTGATCGACACTCCCGGCCATGTCGACTTCTCCTACGAGGTGGCCCGCTCGCTCGACGCGGTTGAGGGCGCGCTGCTGGTGGTGGACGCCACCCAGGGGGTGGAGGCACAGACGCTGGCCAACACCTACCTGGCGATTGAGGCCGGCCTCGAGATAGTTCCGATAATCAACAAGATCGACCTGCCGGCTGCCGAACCGGACCGGGTGGCCGAGGAAGTGGCTTCGATCATCGGGGGAAGCGCCGAGGACGTGCTGAGGATCTCGGCCAAGACTGGCTCGGGCATTGACGACCTGCTGGAGGCAGTGGTGCAAAGGCTGCCGGCTCCCGGCGGCAACCACTCTGATCCGCTCCGTGCGCTCATTTTCGACTCCTACTTCGATTCATATCGGGGAGTCGTCTGCTACATCCGGGTTATGGACGGCACCCTAGGCAAGGGCGACGCGGTTCAATTCATGGCCAGCGGACTGCTCGAGCATGCCGACGAGGTCGGGGTGCTGACTCCGGAAGCGGTCCCCGTGGCATCGCTCGGGCCGGGGGAGTCGGGCTATCTGATCACTGGTGTCAAGGAGATCGATCTGGTGCGAGTGGGTGACACGGTCACCAGGAGCGACCGGCCGGCCGAGACGGCCCTGCCCGGCTATCAGGAGCCCAAACCAATGGTGTTTTCGGGGCTGTTCCCGGTGGACGGAGACGACTTCGAACGGCTGCGGGACGCCCTCGACAAGCTGCGGCTCAACGACGCCGCCCTCAGTTATGAGCCCGAGACCTCGGCCGCGCTCGGGTTCGGGTTCCGCTGCGGGTTCCTGGGCTTGCTGCACATGGAGATCGTCCGGGAGCGGCTGGAACGCGAGTACGACCTGGATCTGGTGTCGACCGCACCAAGCGTCGCCTACGTGGCCACCACCGTCACCGGTCAGGTGGTCGAAGTCCGTAGCCCACTCGATCTTCCGGCCGTCAATGAGTTGGCTGGGATTGAAGAGCCGTACGTGAAGGTGATGATGCTGTCCCCCAGCGAGTACGTCGGCACGGTGATGGAGCTGGCCCAGCAGCGGCGGGGGATCATGGGGCAGCTCAACTACCTGACCCCGGAGCGGGTGGAGATCGACTACGAGATCCCGTTGGCCGAGATCGTTTTCGACTTCTTCGACCAGCTCAAGTCACGGACCCGCGGCTATGCGTCGCTCGACTACGAGCCCGTCGGGTACCGCGCTTCTGAGCTCGCCAAGGTTGACATCCTGCTCAACGGCCAGCCGGTGGACGCCTTCTCCACCATCATCCACAAGGACAAGGCCTACGTCTACGGCAGTGGCATGACCAAGCGGCTGCGGGAGCTCATACCCCGCCAGCTCTTCGACATCCCCATCCAGGCCGCCATCGGGAGCCGGGTGATCGCCCGCGAGACCGTGAAGGCCAAGCGCAAGGACGTGACTGCCAAGTGCTACGGAGGCGACATCAGTCGCAAGCGCAAGCTGTTGGAGCGGCAGAAGGAAGGTAAGAAGCGGATGAAGATGGTTGGCTCGGTTGAAGTACCGAACGATGCCTTCATCAATGCTCTGAAGATCGAGCCCGAGTGAGCGATCGGCCGGCCGCTGCCTCCGAGCCCGACGGACCCGGTTGCTACGTCCACATCCCGTTCTGCGCCCGGGTCTGCCCCTATTGCGACTTCGCCGTAGTAGCCGGCCGGGATGACCTGACTGATCGGTACTTCGCAGCGCTGCTGGCCGAGATCGAGATGGAGGACAGCACCGGGCCGCTGGCAACGGTCTTCATCGGCGGTGGTACCCCGAGCCGGGTCCCGGCCGGCTTGATCGGATCTGTGGTCGATCGGCTCTCCGACCGGTTTGGGCTTGTCAAAGGGGCGGAGATCTCGCTGGAAGCCAACCCGGAGGATTGGAGCCATGAGCACGCCGGGGAACTGGCCGCGGCCGGAATCAACCGGGTTTCGTTCGGGATGCAGTCGTTCGACGATGCCGTTCTGGCCGGCCTCGGCCGCCTCCATCGGGCCGACCAGTCCCGCGCCGTGGTTGAGCAATCGCGGGCGGCCGGGATGCGATCGGTCAGCCTCGACCTGATCTTCGGATCGCCGGGGGAGACCATTGAGTCATGGGCGCGAACGATTGAGACGGCGATCGAACTGGAGCCTGATCACGTTTCAACCTACGCACTCACGGTGGAGCGGGGCACCGAGCTCTCCCGCCAGGTGGCGGCCGGAGCGCCTGCCCCCGATGCCGACGACCAGGCCGACAAGTTTGGCCTGGCCGGGACCAGATTGACCGACGCAGGCTTCACTCACTACGAGGTTTCCAACTTCACCCGTCCCGGCCACGAGTGCCTCTACAACCTGAACACCTGGGCGCAGGGCGACTACCTGGCCTTCGGTGTCGGAGCGCACGGCCATCGGGATGGCGTGCGGCGCCGCAACATCCGGAAACTCGACGCCTACCTGGAACGAGTTGAGCGGGGCGAACGTCCGGAGGCGGGTCGCGAGACCGTCAGCGGCTGGGATCGCGAGCTGGAGCGAGTCTTCCTGGGCGTGCGCCGCCGGCGCGGAGTGGTGGCACCCGAGGTCGGGAGGCTGCTGGCCGATGATCTCGAGGCCCAGAGCCTGATCATGGCCGGCAAGCTCAGGGTGGCCGACGACCGGATCGAGGTCCTCGACCCTCTCTTCACGGACGCAGTCGCCCGGGTGGTGCTCGGCCTGGAACAGCCCGAAGAGGCCCGCCCGGGTAGCTGACGGGACGGACCGTCCTCTCCTTTAGCACTCGCAACGGCTGACTGCTAAGGACTGCTAACCTGACGCTATGGACGATCGCAAGGCGGCAGTTCTCAACGCCCTCGTTGACGAGCACATCCGAACCGGACACCCGGTTTCCTCTCGCGCCATCCTGGAGGCAACCAGGCTCAATGTCTCCTCGGCCACCATTCGCAACGACCTGGCAGCGCTGGAGTCCGATGGGTATGTCACCCAGCCCCACACCTCGGCCGGCCGGATCCCAACCGAGAAGGGTTTCCGTCACTACGTGGACACGGCCGACCCGGCCCGGCTGCGAGCCGGCACCCGGGACCGCATCAACCAGTTCTTCCAATCGTTCCACCGTGAGTTGCGCAGCTTGCTCAAACAAACTTCGGAGTTGTTGACCGACATCACCGCCTACCCCGCCGTTGTCATCGGCCCCGGCCTGGTCGGAGAAGAGATTCACGGGGTCCATCTGGTCCAGCTCGGGAGCCACGTGTTGTTGATGGTGCTGGTCACCGAAGCCGGCCAGGTCACCCAGGAGCTGGTACGCCTGCCCGAGGCGATCGAACCCGACCAGGTGGCCCGGCTCGAGCAAGCCCTCGAGCAGACTCTGGTCGGCCGCACCCTGGCCGAGGCTCGCCAGGCCCTCACCGAGACGCCCCGGGAGTTGCCGGCCGGCGAAGCTGGGATAGTCACCACGCTGGCCGATGCGGCCCTCAAATCCGAATCCGACACCCGGGAGCTGTATGTGGGCGGCACCAGCATGTTGGCCGGGCTGTGGGAGGACATCTCCAAGGTTCACTTCATCCTCGAGCTGCTGGAGCGCGACTCCTCGGTCATGGGTCTGGTCGACAATCAGGCAGAGGGGACTTCAGTGCTGATCGGGCCCGAGCTCGGATCCAACGAGCTCGACCTGGCGGTGGTTTCCACCTCCTATGGCGTCGATGTCCGCAGTTCCGGGCGGGTGGCGGTCCTGGGCCCGATGCGCATGAACTACCGCAGGACGATCCGGGTGGTTGAAGAGGTCGGCGACGGCCTGACCGACAGCATCTCTTCATGAAGGACTACTACCAGATCCTCGGGGTCGGCCGTGAGGCTTCCCCCGACGAGATCAAGAAGGCCTTCCGACGCCTGGCCCGCGACACGCATCCCGATGCCAATCCCGAGGACCCCCAGGCGGAGGCTCGCTTTCGTGAGATCGCCGAGGCCTATGAAGTGCTGTCGGATCCTCAGAAGCGGGATCGCTACGACCGGGGTGAGACCCTCGAGTTCGGTGATCTGTTCTCCAACTTCGGGAGTCTCAACGACCTGCTCAACTCCTTCTTCGGCGGCGGCGGTGGCGGCTTCGGCTTCGGAGACCCGTTCGGCAATCAATCCCAGTCGCGGTCCGGTCAGGACTTGTTGGTGGAAGCATCGGTGACGCTGGCAGAGGCCGCGGTCGGGGTCGAGCAGGAATTGACTTTCAATGCGCCCCACGCCTGTCCGGCCTGTGGGGGATCGGGGGCGGCTCCGGGAACCACGCCCGAGACTTGCTCTCAGTGCCAGGGCCACGGAGCGGTGCAGGTAGCTCGCCGCACCATGCTCGGCACCATGGCCACTCTCCAGACGTGTGACAGGTGCCACGGACGGGGCGAGACGATTTCCGAGCCCTGCCCTACTTGCCTGGGCGCTCAGTTGGTGGATGACAGTCGCACCCTGACCGTGCGGATTCCCGCCGGCGTCGACTCAGGTTCCCGGCTCCGTTTGCGGGGCGAGGGGGGCGCCGGCCCGGCCGGAGCCCGGGCGGGCGACCTGTACGTGCAGGTGAGCGTGGCGCCCGACCCCCGCTTCATCCGCGACGGGTTTGACCTCTGGCATCGCCTAAGTGTGGGGGTAAGCGAAGCGGTGCTGGGCACCCAGGTGCAGGTGCCGCTTATCGACGACGAGTCGATGACGATGGACATTCCCGCCGGGACACAGCCCGGCACCACGGTCCGGGTTCCCCGCCGCGGACTGGGCCGGCTCAACGGCCGGGGCCGGGGTGACCTGATGGTGGAGATCAGTGTCGACATCCCCACCAAGCTCTCGTCGGATGAAGAGGCAGCCATGCGCAGTTACGCCGAGTTGCGCTCCGAGCAGCCGGCCGAGGCGCGGGGCCGGGGGAGGCGCCGGTGAAGCGGGCCCCCAAAAAGTCCGGACACCGATTGGACACATCCCGCACCTTTATCTCCCCCCTCCGTAGGGGAGCGGCGACATCGACACG
>JBPCTX010000072.1:0-2721 GCA_051011455.1 Acidimicrobiia bacterium
CACGAATCGGATACCGCCGCCGGTTACCGGTTACCCGATGCCGGTTACCCGATGCCCGATGCCGAAAGGTAGGTAGCGATAGCCATATGCAGCAACCTGGTGAGAGCACACCTCTGGCTGACGGCCGAAGGCTGAAGGCTGATAGCCGGGATCGAAAGTGACTTTCGAAGTTGCCGCTCTCGGCGCCTCGTTCGCGTGGGCGGCTGGTGGGTTGATCGCGGTTGCTCCGACCAGGGCGCTGGGCGGACAGCGCTTCACGCGGCTGCGCATGTATTGGGTGGCAGCCGCGCTGGTGGCGATCGCCACTGTGGGCGGGCAATGGGGGACCCTCGGCAGCCGGGAAGTCGTTCTGCTCGGGTTGTCCGGGATCATCGGACTGGCCCTCGGCGATGTCGCCCTGTTCACGGCTTTCCATACGCTTGGTCCGCGTCGAACCGGCATTCTCTTCGCTGCCAACGCACCGATCGCCGCCGTGGCCAGCGCCATCGTGTTCGGCGAGAGATTCTCGCCTGCCGCGCTGGTGGGATCCGGTCTGGTGATGGCCGGAGTGGTGCTGGCCATCGCCTTCGGCACCAGGTCGGGGAGCAGCCATCACTGGGAGGACATCAACGGCAAGCTGTGGGTTGGGGTGGGGTTCGGGTTGTTGGGGGCGGCCGGCCAGGCCATCGGTGTGCTGCTGGCCGATCCTGCCTTCGAGTCAGATCCCGACCCCTGGGCAGCGGCCGCGGTTAGGGCGGTGGTGGGCCTGGCTGCCCTGGTAGCGCTGCGCGGCTACTTCGAAGCCCGGGCCCGGGTTCCGTATCCGGCCCGGATCGGATGGCGTGTGTGGGGGATCATCATCATCTCGGGAACGGTGGCGATGGTGATCGGAAAGACACTGGTTCTCGTAGCCCTCGGTGACGGGGATCCCGGAATAGTCAGTGTCCTTGTGTCGACCTCTCCGGTCCTGCAACTGCCCCTCATATGGCTGTTCGCCCGGGAGCGCCCGGCGGCAGGCGCCTGGGCGGGAGCCGTCCTGGCCTCGATTGGGACCGCACTGATCGTTCTGTGAGGCTTGCCCGGCCCGACTAACTAACCTCCCCGCTCATGTCGCAGTCTCCTGAAGTAGTGGTGGTGGGCGGGGGCCCGTCTGGTGCCGCGGCCGCTTACTGGCTGGCTGAAGCCGGCCATTCGGTGGCTCTCATCGAGAAGAAGGAATACCCGCGCGAGAAGACGTGCGGTGACGGCCTGACCCCCCGCTCGATCTACGAACTGCAGGAAATGGGCTTCGACTTCGAAGTTCCCGAACTGCACCGGATCAACGGTCTGCGGTCATACGGAGCGGGTTCGATGATTGAGATGGAATGGCCCGACCACCCCCGGTACCCCAATTGGGGGGCAATCATCCGGAGGGCCGATCTCGACGAGCAGGTGGCGAGGCTGGCCGAGAAGCAGGGCGCGGTGATCCATCAGAAGGCGACCGCCTCGCCGGTTATCTCTGATGGCCGACTGGCGGGAGTCGAGGTGGCGCGCAACGGTGACTCTGAAGTCCTCAACCCCAGGGTTGTGGTGGTTGCCGACGGCGCTGTTTCCAGATTCGGACGGCCCCTGGGAGTCGGTCGCGACCGCAAGGCTCCCTACGGTCTCGCCTTGCGCGCTTACTACTCCAGCCCCCGGGCCGACGACGACATGATGGAAAGCCTGCTCGACCTCAAAGACAAGGAAGGCAACAATGTCCCCGGCTACGGCTGGACATTCCCGCTGGGCGGGGAGACGGTCAACATCGGGGTCGGCCTGCTGTCGACCAGCAAGCGATGGAAGGGCCTGAATACCGGCCAGCTGCTCGACACATACCTGGCCAACCTTCCCGACCACTGGGAGGTCGATGAGAGCTCTCGACAAACTGAGCCGGTGGGAGGAAAGCTGTCGATGGCGTTCTCAGGGGGACCGATTGCGGGATCGAACTGGGTGCTGGTCGGAGACGCCCTCGGCTCCACTAATCCGTTCACCGGCGAGGGGATCGCCTATGGCTATCAAACCGGGAGGATGGCTGCCGCGACGATCCATCGGGCGCTGGCCGCCGACGACCTGTCGGAGTTGCGCCGCTATCCAGAGGAACTCGAAGCTGAGTTCGGCGACTACTACCGCGTGGGGAAGGTATTTGTGCGGGCGATCGGCAATCCTCACATCATGCGAGCGTTCATGACTGTCGGGTTCAAGTCCCGCCCGCTGATGGAGTGGACTTTCCGGGTCATGTCCAACCTCATGCCTCCCGAAGACCGCTCCCTCACCCGCCAGCTCTACGGGGCGATCGAAGCCGCCGTCCGACTAGCCCCCGCCGGACTAGGAACCGATTCCTAGGTCGTCGGTCGTCGGTGATCGGTCATCGGTCCCGAGTCCGACGTCCCATGGTCCGGATACCGCAAAGCGAGCGGAGCGAGTGCCGGATGCTGCAGGGCAGTACGCGGAATGCATCAAGGGGCTGGACACCAAGTTCTGGCTGACAGCCGACAGCTGACAGCTGATAGCCCTGAGCCGATGGCTGAAAGCTGATAGCTGACGGCTGGATAGCTGATAGCTGATAGCTGACGGCTGGAGGGATGGTGGCCTCCGGCCACCATCCCTCCACATAGGCCTTTCAACCCCTTCAGTCGGGCGAGATCGATTCCGATGTTTCTTGTAACAACTTCGCGGAATTGGATCGAATTCGATGGCCCAGCAATCTGGATCATGGGAAGGCAA
>JBPCTX010000073.1:0-17205 GCA_051011455.1 Acidimicrobiia bacterium
CCCTTCATGGCGTGCGCGGTCATCGCCACGATTGGAATGTGCGTGTCCAACGACTGCTCCTGCAGGCGAATGGCGGCGGTCGCCTCCAATCCGTCCATTTCCGGCATCTGCACGTCCATCAGAATCACGTCGTAGGAGTCCTTCTCGACCGCCTGCACGGCTTCGAGACCGTTCTCAACAGAGGTGACCGCGTGACCTCGCTTTTCCAGCAAGCGCATGGCCAGTCTCCGGTTGGTGGGGCTGTCATCTGCCAGCAGAACATTGACGTGTCGGCGGCGCTCCCGTATCCAATGCCTTGTGACAAGTTCACCGCTGCCGGCAGCACCGGTGGCGACCGCTCTTACCGCTTCGAGCAACTCACCGGCTTCAAAGGGTTTGGTCAGATAGCCGGCCGCTCCCACTTCCCGGAGCCGGGACGCATCCCCGCGCTGACCGAGGGCGGAAATCACGACGGCTTTCAGGTCCCGGAAGGCCTCCTGTGCCAGGAGAGCCTCGGTGAAGCCGATCACGTCGTCCTGACGGTCGATCAGCACAACGGCCGGGTAGCGTCCCGAGGCCAGAGCCTGATCGAGAGCTGCATGCGCCTCTGCGACATCGGCTGCCGCCAGCGCCGCAATCTTCCCCTGGCGCAGAATCTCAACCAGATTGCGCTTGCCTGCTGCGGTATCCGAAATCACGAGCACGGAGCCGGATTCGAGTGCGCCGGCCGATCCCGGCATCACCAGTGCGGTGTCGTCCAACTCCTCCAGCGGGATCGTAAAGGAGAAAGTGCTCCCCTTGCCGGGCTCGCTGAACGCCGTCATTCCACCCCCGAGAGCCTGGGCGATGTCCTTCGAAATCGAGAGGCCCAGCCCGGTCCCGCCATAGCGGCGGGTCGTGGACCCGTCGGCTTGCGAGAAGGCCTGGAAGATCGTTTCCAGCTTGTCGGGGGCGATCCCGATCCCGGTGTCGGCCACGGAGAAGCGCAACATCGGCTGCTCGCCGCCGTCCACCACAGATACGGCGACTGTGACCGACCCGACGTGTGTGAACTTGATCGCATTGCCGACCAGGTTGAAGAGGATCTGACGCAGGCGCCCCGGATCGCCCATCACCCCATCGGGAACATCCTCTGCGATCTGGTGGGTCAGCTCCAAGCTTCGCTCCGCCGCCTTGACGGCCAACGTGCGGATGGTGTCTTCGACGACATCGGTGAGGCTGAAGGGGATCCGCTCAAACTCGAGCCGGCCGGCCTCGATCTTGGACAGGTCCAGGATGTCGTTGATGAGGGTCAGCAGCGAGTCGACCGCCGACTTGATCGTGCCCAGGTACTCGCGCTGCTCTCCGGTCAACTCGGTTGCCAGGGAGAGTTCGGTCATACCCACGATGGCGTTCATCGGAGTTCTGATTTCGTGGCTCATGTTGGCCAGGAACTGCGACTTGACGATGGTGGCGGCCTCGGCCACATCCCGGGCCTGTTGCAGGGCTTCCTCGAAGGCCTTGCGCTCGGTGATGTCACGGGAGGCAGCCTGGATCTCGGTGACCTCGCCGGTGGTCTGGTCCGCAATGGCGCGACTGGTCGACTCCAGCCACACGTACCCTCCGTCCTTGTGGCGGGCCCGATAGGAGACGGTCTGCACTTCCTTTGTCTCCAACATCGAACCATGGACATCGCGGGTGGCAGCCAGGTCGTCAGGATGGATCAATTCATAGATGTCGCGGCCGGTCATCTCGTCCGGCATATACCCGAGCAGGGGCAGACAGGCTGGGGAGGCATAGAGATAGGTTCCGTCGGGACGATGGCGGGAGATGAGATCGGTTGAGTTTTCTGCCAGCAGACGGAAGCTGGCTTCGCTCTCGCGCAGTATCTCCTCAGCCCGCTTGCGATTGGTGACATCGCGCCCGGTAATCAGCCAACCGGCGATCGTGTGATCATCCAACAGGTTGGTGGCGGTGGCCTCCATGTAGCGCCAACTCCCGTCGGCATGTCTGACCCGGTGCTCGGTTGGCTCTCCAGTTTCGCCGGGACCGATGCTCTCGGCGGCCTGCAGCACTAGCGGAAGGTCTTCGGGGTGGACGAGTTCGACCATCGACTTGCCGACCACTTCGTCGAGCGGGTAGCCGAGGGTTGCCTGAACCGACGGGGTGACAAACCCGAGGAAGCCCTCGGCGTCGATGGTGTAGATGAGATCCGATACTCGCTCAACAACCACCTGGAACCGTTGCTGGCTCTCCGCCAGCTCCGACTCGATGCGCTGGCGGTCGGTCAGGTCGGTGGCGACTCCGATGACGCTCTCAGGACGGCCTTCGGAGTCACCGAACGGCCGGAGCGTGGTGGCGAAGGTGCGATCATCGATCCTGGTCAGATCGGCGACTGCCTTCCCGCCGAGTGCCTGGCGGATCTGATCAACCATGCCGGGACTGCCGGAGAAGAGGTCAAAGGCAGACTGGCCGATCGACCCCTCCGGGTCGATGCCGATGGCCTCCAGACCCGCGCCGCTTGCCATGGTCAGCACTCCACCTCGATCGATCATGAACAAGCTGATCGGGACGCCGCCCATGACGGTTCGGAGGCGGGCTTCGGTGGCCCGCAATTCGGCCTCTACCGTCCGGCGATGCCGCTCTGAGGCGTGGGCGCTGATGAGGTTGGCGCACGTGGTCACGATCGGCTCGAGCTCATCGGCCAGATCGGCCGGGAATCCTCCCCGACGATCGGCCAGCGCCAGCACACCGAGCACCTCTGATCCAATCCGAATGGGGATACCAAGAAACGAATCAAAGTCGACGTCGATCGAGCCTGCATCCTCGGGGTTGATCACAAGGTGCGCGCCCGGCGTCCGTATCACCCGCTCGAACAGCTGGGCCATTGATCCGACGTCCGGCCGGGCGGTCGGCCCGGCGGCGACCTGGCCGGGCGTTCGCGTGACCCGGCTGTGCAGGCGGATCCGCAGGGGCTCGCCCGGCGCAGATGACAGCTCGGCAAGATGAGCTTGATGACTGCCGGTGTGGATGAGGAGCGCCTCCAAAAGGGATCCATACACATCCTCAGCGGTGGAGCCGCCGATGAACCGGGCCTGAGCATCGACCATGGCCTCCATCAGGTCGCGGCGGCGGGCCAGCTCGGCCTGAGTCGACTTGAGCAAGGTGATGTCGTCAATTGTCACAATCACGTTGGAGAGGTCCCGGGCGCCGCCGCGAGATGTCGTCGACCAGTTGAGAACCCCGACGAACCTGGTCCCGTCCAGCTTGCGGCCCAGCACCTCGGTGGTGACTTGATCGGCGTCATCCCAGATGCCTGCCATCACGTTGACGAAGGTCGGGAAGGTCTCCGGCCCGATGGTTGCCGGCGCCAGCGGGCCCAGCAGCTGAGACTTGTCCTCCGCGCCGAGCAGGTTCACGGCAGCCCGGTTGACATCGACCACCTCGATCCGAGAAATAGCTTCCAGAAGCACTTCCGGATTGGCGGTCAGATGCGCCTCGATATCGGCAACGCCGGACTCGCGCAGTTGCACCAGCAGCGCCTCGACCCGGCTGAAGTCTTCGCGCCACAAGGAGATCGGGGTGTTGTCGAACAGGTTCCCGTACAGATTCTCGTTCTCTCGCACCGACCAGGTGACACGGCCCACCACGGCGCGGGTTATCGAAAAGAGACCTATCTGAATAGCCAATCCCACCGCGTCGTCGACGATGTGCTGGGTCTCAGTCTCCGGTCCGAGGATGTGCCAGGCCAGCTCGGCCACCTGAACCCCCCACAACACACCCAGGACTGCCACGAAACCTACGAGTTTGCGGCCGGAAGCAAAGGTGCTGGCCAGGCCGAGCCCGGCCGCAGCCGCCACCGGTATGAGTGCGCTCTCGATCGGGCTGAAGAACACCAGCCAGGCCACCGGGACCGCGATTGCGAGAAAGAAGACAACGGGGTCGGGCTTGCCCCGGCGCAACTGCCAGACCCCCAGGCCGGCATGGGCCGTGAGCAGCGCGCCAAGGATCAACCAATGGCGGTTGGCTCCCAGTGCGCCCAGAAACAATAGGGTTACCGCCAATCCGACGGAGACCAGGACCGATGTCTGCACGAACGCGGCCGCGGTTGGATCGGGAGAGCCCGCATCTCCAAGGCGCAATTCAGCGCCGGAATTCACAGTTTCCACCTGTTATTTGTCGGCTCCGCGTGCCTTCTGCTTGACGAATCCGGCAGAGATTGCGGCCCGTCGATGAACTCGGAACCGGACTCCTGAGCTGGCTCTAGGAGGTGAACCGATCCAATTCGGCGACCAGGGCGGCCTTTCGGGCGGGAGGCAAGAAAGTAGCTTCCAGTGAATTGCGGGCCAGAGCTATCAGGTCGCCGCGACTGAGGTTCAGACGTTCCGCCACCGCCAGGTAGTTATCAACTATGTAGCCACCGAAATAGGCGGGATCGTCTGAGTTGACGGTCACCATCACGCCTCGATCGAGAAGGCGTTTCAGGTTGTGATCGGCCATTGTGTCAAACACGCGAAGCTTCACATTCGATAGAGGGCACATTGTGAGCGGAATCGACTCGGCCACGATTCTCTCGAGCAGCTCCTCGTCATCTTCCACCCGAACGCCGTGGTCGATGCGCTCTGCCATCAGCACATCCAGCGCTCCGCGGATGTAGGCGGGCGGGCCTTCTTCCCCAGCGTGGGCGACCGCCCGCAGCCCCCGCCGACGGGCAGCCTGGTAGGCCTCGGTGAACAACTCCGGAGGATTACCGACCTCGCCCGAATCCAGCCCGACTGCCACTATCCGATCCAGGTAAGGTCCGGCCGCATCCAGCGTCTCCAGGGCCTGATCACCCGGCAGGTGTCGCAAGAAGCACATGATCAACGACGATGAGATCCCGTACCTCTCCTCACCCTGGCGCTGGGCGACCGCAAACCCTTCCATGAAGGTGGCGAAGTCAATGCCGCGCTCGGTGTGGGTCTGAGGATCGAAGAAGATCTCGGCATGGCGCACCCCATCGGCTGCGGCCCGCTCGAGGTACGCACCCATCAAGTCGGCGAAGTCTTCAGACCTGACCAGCACGGCCGCTCCCTGGTAGTAGATGTCGAGGAACGACTGCAGGTCGGTGAACTGGTAGGCCTCCCTGACGGCTTCCACTGAATCAAACGGGAGGCTGATTCCGTTCCGTTCAGCCATGGCGAACATCATCTCGGGCTCGAGCGTGCCCTCAATGTGAAGGTGAAGCTCGGCCTTCGGGAGACCGCGCACAAACGTTTCAAGATCCATCCGATAACGCTAGTTGCCGCCGGCTAGTCGTTCGAGAACCGGTGGATGGTCACGTGGGCGTACCGCTCCCCCGGCCCGAGGATGGTGGAGGGCCATTCCGGCCGATTGGGCGCGTCGGGGAAATGCTGTGTCTCCAGGCAGAGCCCGGCGAAGCGCCCGAATCCTCCGTGGGGCTCGAACCCTGTCAGGTTGTTGCCGGTGTAGAGCTGCAGGCCGGGCTGAGAGGTGATGACCTCCATAACCCGCCCCGATCCCTCGTGCATCAGACGGGCGGCCGGGGCCGGGGCCGAGCGATGGCGCAGGACGTAACAGAAGTCGTAGCCGACTCGCGAGCCGGGAACGTCGTCAATGTCGCGTCCCACCGGCTTGGCAACGGTGAAGTCAAGGGCCGTTCCCGCCACTGGAGCAATGCTGCCGGTGGGAATCTGGGTGGCGTCGACCGGGAGGTAGTGGTCGGCCTCGATGGTCAGGACGTGATCGAGCGTGTCGCCGGCGCCGCCCAGGTTCCAATAGGCGTGGTTGATCAGATTGACAGGCGTTGGACGGTCACTGGTCGCTTCGAACGCCATCACAAGCTCGTTGGCCTCGGTAAGCGAGTAGGTAGCCTCGACGGTCAGATTCCCCGGGTATCGCTCCTCACCATCGGGACTGTGGTACTCGAACCGCACTCCCGCTTCACCGTCAGACTCGAATGGCTCCGCCGTCCACACCACGTGACTGAACCCCACTTCACCCCCGTGTAAGTGATTAGGTCCGTCGTTGAGGGCGAGCCGGTGAACCGTGCCTTCGAGTGGAAAGGAGCCGCCTGCGATCCGATTGGCGAAGCGGCCGACGGTGCTGCCGAAATAGGGGTGCGAGCCTAAATAGCCGTCGAGACTTGGGAACCCGAGCGTCACATTCGATCGCTGGCCATCGCGGTCGGGGACGGAGACCGATTTGACAGTGGCCCCGAGGTTGATCAGTTCAACAGACATTCCCTGGGCGTTGCCGATCGCAAATTGGTCGACGGGCGTGCCATCTTTGGCCAACCCGAACCCGGTGTGTGTCATCTCCATGCGAACAAGGTACTGCCCCGCCGGTTGAGGCCACAACGAGGGCTCTACCATCAACCGGGACTCCAAACGGACCTGCATGACCGCCAAACACTCCTATTTTCTGCTCCCCGGCTTCTCCCAGACTCCCGGAGCCTGGGCCGGCGTAGTCGAGCTCATGGGCGACGCAGCCTCTGCCATGGCGCTGGCCGTCCCGGATGGGCTCGGCTTCGTACCGGCGGCCGGCCGGCTGGCCGAGCACCGCCGCGGTTTGTGGGCCGGCTACTCACTCGGAGGGCGACTGGCTCTGCAGATCGCTCTCGATCACCCGGACCGGGTGGAGGGCCTGGCGCTGGTCTCGTCCACTGCCGGTATCACCGACGAGGCGTCCCGAGCTGCAAGGCGACGACAGGACGACGAGTTGGCGGCCTGGATCGAAGACAACGGCATCGATGCCTTCCTCGATCGCTGGCTGAGCCAGCCTCTCTTCGCCACGCTCGACCGGACTGCCGCCCGACGCCACAGGCTCGGATCGGCGCCGGCGGTCGCCGGGCAACTACGGCTGCTCGGCCAGGGGGTCCAGCATCCTCTGTGGGACCGCCTCAGCGAGCTCACGATGCCCGTCGCTGTGGTGGCAGGCGAGCTCGACATCGTTTACCGGGCGGTCGCCGAGGAGATGGCTGCGGCAATTGGCTCCAATGCCAGCGTGACCATCGTGGCAGGAGCCGGCCATGCCCTGCTACTGGAGAGTCCGGACGAGGTGGCCGCCATCCTGGACGATCTGTAGGAAGCTGGAAGCTGTTTCGGCTACCTTGACAGCGTGGACGGCCTACGGATTCGCATGTTTGGCGGGCTCACCCTGGAGGCAGAAGGCGAGCAGCTTCCGCCGATAGCCTCGCGCAGCGGCCGTTCGCTGCTCGCCTATTTGATAGCTCACCGCCACACGGCACCCACCCGGGACCTGCTGGCGGGGATGTTCTGGCCCGACATGTCGGAAGCCCAGGCCCGCCGCCGCCTCAGCCACGCTCTATGGCAAATCCAATCGGTTCTGAGTGAGGCGGGCCGGCTCGACGGCTACATCCAGGCCAGCCCAACCACCATCCGGTTCAACGCCGACCGTGGGGCACGGGTAGATGTCGACGAGTTCGACGCCGCCCTCGCCACCCTCAAGGACGACGGTGCCGACCTGGATCGGCGCACCGACACGCTCGACACGCTGGTGGGAGCGGTCAGGCTCTACACCGGCGATTTCCTGGCCGGTTTCTATGACGATTGGATCGTCGTGGAGCAGGAACGGCTCCGCCAGGCACTATTCACGATTCTCAATCACATCGTTCGACTCAGCAAGAGCTGGGGGGATTTCGACCAGGCGCTGCAGTACGCTCGCCGACTGGCGCTGCTCGACCCCCTCCACGAGGAAGCCCATCGTGAGGTGATGCGCCTCTGTTACCTGCTGGGGCGACCAAACGAGGCTCTGGCCCAATACGAGAGGTGCGCCTCCATCCTCGCCAGCGAGATCGGGGCCATCCCGGCCGCCGAGACGGTGGCCCTACGAGAAGAGATCGCTCTCGGACGCCAGGCACCACTCGTGCCGATGTCTGAAGGAAGCCGCTCCCGCCTCTTCGAGGTTGACGGCACGCCCCTCGTCGGGAGGGCACATGAGCGCCAAGAGGTCATCGCCCGCATGGAGGACGCCCTGGCCGGCCGGGGCGGCATTGTGCTTCTGGAGGGAGAAGCCGGCGCGGGAAAGACCCGGCTTCTCACCGAGTGTGCCGAGGACGCCAACTGGCGCGGCCTGAGCGTGCTGTGGGGAGCCAGTGCCACCGTCGGGGTTACCCGGCCGTTTGAGGGCCTGCGGCGGGCTCTGGAGGATGGGCTGACGGAGCTGCGAGTCCACCAGCTCCGGGAACGCATGGATGGCGTGTGGTTGCAGGCACTGGCACCGTTGCTTCCCGCCGTCCAGCGGTGGGCTCCCGACCTGCAAGCGGGAGCGGCGTTGCGGGGTGGCACGGAGGAACGGGACCGGGTGCGAGAGGCGTTGCACCGGACGTTCGTCGCTCTGGCCGGCCTGACGCCCACCATGCTGGTCCTGGACGATCTGCACCAGCTGGATGACGACACCTTGTGGGCCCTGGAAGCCCTGGCCGGAGACCTGGCGGAGACCCCGTTGCTCATCTGCATCGCCTACCGGCGCCTCGAGCTAGAGAGCCGGCCTAATCAGTGGCAAGCCGTTCGGTCGCTCGATCGCTCCGGTGGTCACACCCGGATCGTGCTGGAGGCGCTGTCGCCTTCGGAGGCCGGTGAATTGGTGCGCCGGCTGATGCCGGAGAGCTCGTCGGGGAGCCTCATCTCCCGGCTGCACGCAGATACCGGGGGCAACCCCCTGTTCATTCTCGAGACTCTCCGCGCCCTTCACGAACGACAGGTGAAAGACTCCCTATTGCCTCCGACGGCCGTCCAGACCCGTGACCGCGAGCAGCTACCGGTCTCCGGAACGGTCTTCGAGCTGATCTCGAACCGCCTGGGTGCCTTGCCGGGAGAGGCTCGCTACATCTCGTGGGCGCTGGCGGTTAGCGGGACCGGAATGGATATCGACGATCTGGCCGAAGTGTGTGAGCTCCCGCGGTCGCAGACACTCGATGCAATCGACTTCCTGATCCAGGCGGGCATGATCTCCACCGCCCGGGGCAAGTACGCCTTTTCTCACCATCAGCTTGGCAGGGTCGCCTACCAGTCGATGCCCGCCGACGAACGTCCCATCCTTCACCGCCGGCTGGCCTGGCAGCTGGAACGACTGTCGGGGAAGGACCCGGCCTCGCTCGGACACCACTTCCGATTGGGAGCGGTCCCGGCCCAGGCCGCCCGCTATCTCGAGGAAGCCGGTGACGAGGCTTGCCGGCTCAGCGCCTACGCCACCGCCCGCAATCGCTACTCGGAGGCACTGGAGCAGGCGGAACAAGCTAGTTGGCAAGCCAGTGACCTGGCCCGGATCTTGTTCGCCCTCGAGGAGACACTCGAGGTGTTGGCCGATCGGGAAGGTCAGTATGGCCTCCTCGACCGGCTCGACCGGCTGGTCGGGGATGACGCCGACCTCATTGCCAAGGCCACCCGCCGCCGGGCCTGGCTCCTGGCCTCTGTGTCACGACTGGATGAGGCGGCCAACCTGGCCGCTCATGCGCTTGACCTGGACGCCGAACGCGCCGACCCGGTTGGTCGGGCGAGAGACCTGCTGGTGCTCGGCACCATCGCCATGTGGGGGTCGCGCCATCAGGAGGCGATCGGATGGCTGGAGTCAGGCCTCGGCCTGGCTCCGTCCGCGAGCGTGCTCGAGGCCGACCTCAGCCACGTGCTGAGCGACGCCCTGGCAGAGGAGAAGAGGTTCTCGGAGGCAAAAGAGCAACTGGACCGGGCCCGGATTCTCTATCAGGACCACCACGACCAGCGGGGGTTGGCCGGGGCCACCCGCTCGCTTGCCGTCCTATACGGTGAGATGGGCGACCAGAAGCTGGTTGAGCCCACCCTGGAGCGAGCCGCCACTCTCAGCGACGACATCGGCTATCGATACGGGACGGCCATGAACGCTCTCAACCTCGGCCACCATCACCTGATCTCAGGCCAGGCAGCGCGGGCAATCGCTCCCATGGAACGGAGCCGCAGTGTCTTTGCCGCCATTGACAACAAGCGAGGCCTGGCCATGGCCACCGCCAACCTGGCCAGCCTCCGCCACTTCCTAGGCGATGATGACGCCGCCGGCCGGGAAAGCGCCGAGGCTCTCGACATCTTCGAATCACTGGACCACGGCCCCGGTGCGGCTCTCTGTCTGGGCACCCTGGCCGAAATCGCTCGTCGGCGCGGGGATGGCGGAGCCGCCCGTCACCTCTTGGCAAGCGGCCTGGAGGTTGCGGCCGGGCCGGATGGAACCAGTGCCCGCCTGCAGCTGCAACGAACCGAAGCTCACCTGTTGCTGGACGCTGGACGATTGGAGGAAGGGCTGGAGGTGGCACAGGCCGCCCGCGCCGACTGCCGGCAAGCTCAGTTGGAGTGGCTGCTACCCGATGTCAATGTGCCGCTGGCACGGGCTCTGGTGTTGCTGGGCGAGGGCGGGCCGGCGCTCGAGGTCACATCCGACAACTCCGGCTGCGCCCAGGAGGCCGAGCTCCTTTACTGGCGGATGCGCGCGTTTGAACTGGAGGGCGACCAGGCTGCCGCTTATGCAGCCCTGGAAGCTGCCCACCGCGCTCTGCGAAGGCGCCTGGACGGCCTGAGTGGCCCCGACATCTCACGCAGTATCGAGGACGTCCCCCTCAATCGCGACCTCGAAGCGGCCTGGCAAGCAGGCCGTCCCCGCCGGGCAACCGTTCGATTGGCCGCCATCGGAGCCCCGACCGGCCGCGCGGTCGAGCCGTCGGATCTGATCGAAGTCGAGTGGACGATCCACCACCCGCTCGACGAGCTGCAGGCAGATGGCCCGGCCCGCCGGGGACGGCAGCTGCTCCGGTTGACCGCCGAGGCCGAGGCCGTGGAAGCGGCACCGACGATTTCCGACCTGGCTCAAGCACTTGGAGTGAGTCCTGCCACCACTCGACGTGATATTGAAGCCCTGCGCAAGGCCGGGCACTCGGTTTATACGCGGGGCCGCCGCCAATGAGCGCAAGGTAGCCCTCGCCCGCCTCCCGTCTGAGACAGACCGCAGACACCGGCATGGGATACATAGGTGTACCCGAAACAGGAGACGGCAATCGTGCGCAGGCGCATCTACGTATTCACCCTCAGCTTGATGACATTCCTGGCCGTGTCGGCACCGGCACTCGCCAACGGTAACTGGGGCCGGTAACCACTAGAGATCTCCCCGTTCAACGGGGAAGAAAGGCGGCGGGGTACCCTCGCTCCCCTCGAGGACATGTACCGGTGTCCCCTCAGGAGGAGCGAGGAGCCGCCAACCTCCACACCTCGCCCCTGCCCGCCTAGCGGGCTCCAAGCTCAACGAGAGCGATCGCCTGCGCCAGAGTGCCGCGACGCAACTCCTCTAGATCCAGACTCTCCTCCGGGCCATGCGGGCGGCTCTGCTCGTCGCCCACCCCGGTCAATAAGATCTCGGCCTGAGGGAAAGCATCCGAGAAGGCTGCCACGAACGGAATGGATCCGCCCACCCCGATCTCGACCGGCTCTTCCTGCCAGGCCTCACGAAAACCCTGGGCGAAGGCCCCATAGCCGGGCCCGCCGGTCTCGAGCGAAAAGGCATGTCCCTTGGCTCCGGGCTGAACAGTTACCTGGGCTCCCCACGGAGCTCGCGACACCAGATGCTCTGACAGTGCATCGAGGGCATGGTCGGGATCCTGGCCGGGGGCCAGCCGCAGGCTGACCTTGGCCGAGGCCACCGGGACCAGGGCATTCACCGCCTCACCAATGCGGGGGGCGTCGATGGCCAGAACCGAGAGAGCCGGCTGCCGCCACAGCCGCGACGTCAGTGACCCGGAACCGATTAGCTCCAGCGTGTCGTGCGCCCCCACCTGAGCCCTCAATTCGTCTTCGGTGAGGTCGAGCGGATCGGCATCCTCGGCCACCAGGCGGGCAATCGCCACCTTGCCCTCCTCGTCGTGCAGCGTCGCCAGGAGCCGGGCCAGGGCCGACAGCGCGTCCGGGAACACCCCCCCGTACATCCCGCTATGGACAGCGTGACGCTTGGTTCGAACCTCGACTTCACAGTCGACCAGGCCGCGCAATGAGGTAGTGAACGAGGGGAGGCCCGTCCGCCAGTTGCCGGAGTCGGCGATGACGATGACGTCGGCCGCCAATTCCTGGCCGTGTTCGGCCAGGAACGAATCCAGATGCAGGGAGCCGATCTCCTCCTCGCCCTCGATGAAGACTTTCACTCCCACCGGAACTGAGCCGTCCAGCGCTCGCAAGGCTCCGACATGCATGGCCACGCCACACTTGTCGTCGGAGGTGCCACGCCCGAACAGCCGCCCATCGCGCTCCACCGGATCGAAAGGATCAGAGCTCCACCCCTCGCCGGGCGGCTGCACATCATGATGGGCATAGAGCAGCACCGTCGGGGCTCCCGGCGGAGCCGGTATCTCCCCGAAGACTGCCGGATGAGCCTCCCGATGCTCCAGCAGGCGGACGCTCTGCATACCCACGCCCTCCAGCAGCCCGGCGGTTGCCTCGGCGGACCGCCGCACCTCCGCGGGGTCAAAGCCGCCGGCACTGATCGACGGGATCCTGACTAGATCCTCCAGATTGCGCCGCAAGGCGGGGAACTGTTCGGAGACTGTTGCTGTGATGTCTTCGTACATGGAGCGGAGGCTATCAACCGGAGACCGGTTCCCAGCTTCGCCTAGGGTGCAGGCCATGATCCATGTCAGTCGCTCGGATGCCCGCCAGGAGCTGAATCACGGCGACCGCACCTACACGCTGGTGACGAGGCAATGGACAATTCGATTCTCGACTCCCTGGCTGGGGCTTGGCTGGTCTTACCGGTACCCCTCGGCCGTGGAAGATGGCACGACCATCTCGCCGATCCGTGACTATCTGATGTGGATGCGGGGTGCGGCGGCTCTCCTCACGATCATCACCACCCTGACCAGAAGGAGTAGAAGATGACCGGGCAACCTTCGTTTCTCGAGCAAGCGGCCGACCGGATTGCCGGAAACCTGGAGGCCGTCTTTGGGAAAGCGTCTCCCGACACGGTGTACTCGACGCCGGAGCGGGTGGGGGAAGACCTCATCATCACCGCGGCCTCCTGGGAAAGGGCCGGAGGATTCGGGTTCGGCGGCGGTCAGGACGATCAGGTCAATGGAGGCGGTGGTGGCGGCGGAGGCGGCACATCGATCGGCCGCCCGGTGGCCGTCATCAAGGTGGGCCCATCCGGCGTCGAGGTCAAACCCGTCATCGACCTCACCAAGGTGGCGGTTACTGCCCTCCTGAGCGCCATCGGGGTCTGGAAAGCTCTCCGGTAGCCGGGTGGAGTTCGAACAGATTGCGCTGGTGGCCGGCTTCGTGCTGGCCTATTCACTGGTTTCCCGCCGGCTGGAGACCACTCTGGTAACCGGACCAATGGTCTTCGTCGGGTTCGGCCTGCTCATCGGTTCGGCCGGATTCAACATCGTCGACATCGGAATGCAAGAGGGGGCGGTACGAGTTCTGGCTGAGGCCACGCTGGTCTTGCTGCTGTTCACCGACGCAATTCGAATCGACCTGCGTTTGCTCCGGCGCCAACTCCAACTGCCGGCCCGCCTGCTCGGTCTCGGCCTTCCCCTCACCCTGATCGCGGGGACCATCCTGGCCGCTTTGCTCTTCTCCGACCTGTCGTTCTGGGAAGCGGCGCTCCTGGCCGCCATCCTCTCCCCCACCGATGCCGCCCTCGGCCAGGCGGTGGTTGCCAATCCCCGGGTCCCGGCCCGGATTCGACAGGCTCTCAACGTCGAGAGCGGCCTCAACGACGGAATCATGCTGCCGGTCATCACCCTGGTTCTGGCCCTGGCGGCCGCCGACGGGAACCTGGAAACCCCCGGCCATTGGGTGGCGTTTGCCACCAAGCAGATCGGGTTCGGGGTGCTGGCCGGCGCAGGAGCCGGCTACCTGGGCGGCCGGCTGGTACGAGAGTTCGCGGGGCGCGATTGGATGCAGGGAGCGTTCCGACAACTGGCAACTCTGGCCACCGGAGTTGGAACCTTCGCCCTCGCCGAGGCCATAGGTGGCAACGGGTTCGTAGCCGCATTCGTGGCCGGCCTGGCTTTCGGGGCGGCTGCCCGCGACTACTGCGAGGGGATCTACGACTTCGTTGAGGATGAGGGTCAGTTGCTTGCGCTGCTGACGTTCCTCTTCTTCGGGGTGTCGCTGGCCGGGCCCGCCCTCGACGACCTGACGTGGCAGATCGCCATATACGCCCTGCTCAGCCTGACGGCGATAAGGATGATCCCGGTCGCCATCTCGCTGATCGGGGCCGATCTCAAGGCACCCACCATCGGGTTCATCGGGTGGTTCGGCCCACGCGGATTGGCCTCGATCGTTTTCGGGCTGTCCATCCTCGAGGAAGCGGAGCTGCCGGTCGGAAATGATCTCTTCCTGACCGTCACCTGGACGGTGTTGCTCTCGGTAGCCCTGCACGGAGCTTCCTCGGTGTGGTTGTCACAGCGATATGGAAGCTGGTTCGCCGCTCATGGCCGGCAGCGCATGCGCGAGGCTGAGCCGGTTGAGGAGATGCCGACCCGCTAGTCCTTCCACATACTGAACACATCCTGTCCGGAATATCCGACCGAGCGGGCAGCCGAGTAGACGAGGGAGGCCAAACGCACCGACAGGGCGTGGTAGCTGAGCCCGCCGCCTCCAACGAACAGCAGAGCCCACACCAGCCAGGCCGGCCCACCGGTCAGAATGGTGGCGACCGCACCGGCGGCGGCCGCTCCTCCGACGATCAGCACCAGCAGGGGCGAGATGCGGCTTATGGCCGCGAAAGGGGCCAGGACTGAGTAGTAGAGGAGGCGGCGAAGTCGCACGAAGCGCCGCAACCTGGCCACATCGTCGTTGAGGTGACGAGGGTCGGCGTCATGCAAAGCGTCAATGGAACGAAGCGCCTGCTGATCAGCGTTCAGCCCGTGGGAGGGGGGTGGATCATCCACCGGCCGGGCCGGGTGTGCGACCGGTTACCGGTACCGCCAAACGATCCGACCCTTGGTGGGGTCGTAGGTGGATACTTCCAGTTCCACCCGATCACCGGGAAGAATCTTGATCAGCCGGCCGCGTCGCATCTTGCCGGCGGCCCGGGCCATGACTTCGTGACCCGAGTCGAGGCGGACGCGGAAGCTGGCGTTCCGAAGGGTCGCCACCACTTCACCCTGAGCTCTGAATACGTCGTCTGAAGTTGCCATCTGCTTTCACCTGGCCTGGGCCGGATTTCTCCGAGCCTCCAGCCCTCTCTCACTAGTTTGCGAAGCTCTGACCGGGTCGCTCACCTCCCGCGACCACCGAACCGGCAGACAGGGGGCGGACAAGACGAACGTGGGGCAAAGCCTCCGACCGTGCCAGGATAGCTCACTTGTCGCCTAGCGACGCCTACCCGGCCCCGGTCACGATTGGCGACCGGCGGACCTCAGCAAGCCATCAGCCACCAGCTGCGCCTCTTCCTCGGTCGCTCCGGCAGGTTCCAGAAGCTCTTCAGCCCACCGGTATTGCGACCTCGCCTCGTCCCAGGCGCTCAGCCGGAGCGCCTCATCGCCGGCGCGGATCGACCACTTGAGGGCGGGACCGGAATCCCCGGCTTCCCGGAAATGATGTGCCAACAAGTGCGGCACGAGAGCCCCGTCGGCCGTCTCGCTCAGGATTGCCTCGGCCGCCAACGAGTGAGCGACACGCCGGTCCCGCTTCAGAAGGGACTCATAGGCCGCCTGACGCACCAACTCGTGTCGGAAAGCGAACTCGGGCGCCGGGATCCGGGCCACCTCGGTCAGGAACCGGGCGCGGACCAGGCGACCCAACGAGCCGGTCAGGTCATCGGTCGTGGCAACCAGTCGTTGCAGGACCTCCGGACGGAAAGACCGGCCCAGCACCGAAGCAGCCTGCAGGACTGCCTTGTCGCCGGGCTCCAGTTGATCGACCCGGGCGGTGATGAGCGACTGCAGGCCGGTCGACAGCATCCCGGCATCAACGGGACTGGCCGAGAGTTCTTCGAGATACAGGGGATTACCGGCCGCCGCCTCGAGGATGGCGTTCACCGGGCCGTCATCGGGACCATGTAGGGCATCCAACAGTTCGGTGCTGGCCTGCAGATTGAGAGGCTCGAGGACTATCTCCTCATAGCGGTGTGGAAACTCGGACTCGGCGAACTGCTTCAGCCGCCAACCGCCCGAGCCGGGATCGGGACGCAACCCGCACACAAACAGGACGGGCATGCTATCGACACTGCTCAAGGCGTGCTCAATCATCTCGATAGAAACCGAGTCGGCCCATTGCAGGTCGTCGAACACCAGCACGAGGGGGCTCCGCTCCGCGTAGGCCGAGATGCTGCCGAGTAGCACCTCCATGCTGCGTTGCTTCAGGGCCGCGCCTCCCAGCACAGTGTCGTCACCGGCGTCCCGGGCGGTGAGTCCGGCTCCGATTGTCTCCACCATGTCATCGACTATCTTCGGACGGCTCTCATGCATGGGGCCGACTGCCCGGCGGATCTCATCGGGAGTCGCTCCCGCCTCCAGTCCGTACAGCTGGTGAATGCGCTGCATGATCAACGCCATGGGCCGCACGCTGTCATAAGAGACGCCCCGGGATTCCAGCCAGAATTCGGTGCCGATGGTGTCTTCGGCCATCCGCTGCAGCTCGGCAATCAGCCGGGTCTTGCCCAATCCGGCTTCACCGACCAGCACTACGACACCGCCGATGCCACGGTGCAAAGCCTCAAGGGCGCCCCCCAGCTTCGTCATCGCGTCGTCCCGCCCCACCAGCGGCCCGGCCTCAATGGGCGGTGAACCGGCCGGCAGCACCCGCTTGATGCGATAGGCCGATACGGGGAAGTCCTTGCCTTTCACCTCAATCGGACCGAGCGCCTCGGCTTCCACCCGATGGCGGACCGCGTGATAGGTGGCTTCCGTTACCTGCAGGCTGCCGGCAACCGCGGTCTGCTCCATCCGGGCGGCCAGGTTGACGGCGTCCCCCATGGCGGTGTACTCGCCGGAGCCGGCCGGCCCGATCTCACCGACCACTGCCAGCCCGGTGTTCAGTCCCACCCTGATGTTGAATTCGAGCCCGCGACCCGAGAGGTCTCTCCGCAGCGGCTCAAGACCTACCAGCATCTCGAGGCCGGCCAGCACCGCGCGCTCCGGGTCGTCCTCATGGGCGACCGGTGCCCCGAACAGAGCCAGCAGGCCGTCACCCATCAGACGGGTGACCGAGCCACCCAGTCGGGTGATCGGCTCGATCATCAACTCGAAGGCGGCGTGCATGATCTCGGTCCACT
>JBPCTX010000074.1:0-4497 GCA_051011455.1 Acidimicrobiia bacterium
GCGCTGGGGTTTGAAGAGCAGGTGCCTTGGTTGGTCGAGATGTTGGGGGATGTGAACCAGGGGATCCCAATCGCGGTTCCCCTCCCGCTTGGCATGAGGGGGCGAGAGGAGGGCTGAGAGTGTTTCCCGTGCTCTTGGTTAAGGGAGTTCTCAACCAGAGGTCTTCGGGTCTGATGGTGCGCTCTTTGGGTTCCTGATAGTGCGCGCGAGCGCCATCGTGTTGGTTCTTGGCGCGTCGTAGGTCTCTTTGGTGCAGGCGCTTTGGCGTTTTGATGTGCTTTGAGGGAGCACAGGAACGCGCTCTCACCCCTCCCCCGGCCCCTCCCGTTTCACGGGAGGGGAGGCGCGCTCTCAGACCTCCCCCTTCCCCATCCCGCAGAGCGGGAGGGGAGGACGATTTAGGGGCGATGCCGCCCCTAAATCGTCAAATCGTCAGGGCCATTACTGCCTTCTGGGCGTGGAGGCGGTTTTCGGCTTGGTCGAAGACGGCGCTCCAGCGGCCGTCGATGACGCCGTCGGTTACTTCGACGTTGCGGTCGGCCGGTAGGGGGTGCATGTAGATGGCGTCTTGGTCGGCCATCTCCATGCGGCGCTCGTCGGTGATCCAATCGGTGTACTTCTCGGAGATCTTGGCCGACTCTTCGTGATCGTCGGTGGTAAGCATCGAGCCCCAGCTCTTGGCGTAGACCACGTCTGCTCCGACCATGCCCTGGTCGAAGTCCTCAACGATCTCGAAGCTTCCGTGGGCCTTCTTGGCGTTCTCCTCGGCCTGGGCTACCACTTCGGGCATCAGCTTGAACTCGGGGGGACGGGTCAGGCGGACGTTGGCTCCGTAGCGGGTCATCAGCAGGATCAGGCTCTGGGGCACGCTGATGGGCTTCTGATAGCTGGCGGCATAGGCGTAGCTGACATTGATAGTCAGGTTCTTCGGGTCGCCCTTGTGCTCGATGATGGTCTGCAGGTCGGCCAGTGCCTGGAACGGGTGGTACCAGTCGCACTGCATATTGAGCACCGGGGTGCGGCTGGCCTCTGCCACCGCCCGGATGTAGTTGTTGCCAATCTCCCAATCGACCTGGCGAATGGCGATGCCGTCGTTGTAGCGGCCCAGGATGTCGCCGATCTCCTTCCAGGTGTCGCCGTGGCCGATCTGGGTGCTGCTGCTGTCCAGGAACATGGCGTGGCCACCCAACTGGGCCATCCCGGCCTCGAAGCTGGCCCGGGTCCGGGTGCTGGAGAAGAAGAACAACATCGCCAGCACCTTGTTGTCCAGATAGGCGTGTGGCTGGCCGAGCGCGCGCTTGCGTTTCAGGTCGAAGGCCACGTCCATCACCGTATCCAGCTCGTGCTTGGTCCACTCCTGGGTGGTGATCATGTCGCGCCCACGCATGTAGGTCTGCATCTCTTTCTCCTTCTCTCTTGGCTCTCTTGTTCAGGCCCCGGATTTGCGCCGAATGAGGCGAAACCGGAGCAGGTCATCATGGAAGAACGAGGTGGCTTGCGCCACCGGCTGGTTGTCCTGATCAAAGCCGATCTCCTCGAAGGAGATGGCGGGGGTCCCCTTCCTCACGCTCAATTGTTTGGCGGCGTGGGCAGATAGGGCGACGGGCACGATCTCGGATAGGTAGTAGGACAAATGGCGGTCGGCCCGGGTCTCCAGCAACCGGGGGAGTGGCTCGGCTCCGTCGATCGGCTCATCGCCCGCCAGCTCGGCCGGGATGCGATTGACGGTGAGCACCACCGGCTTCTTGTTCTCCAGGAAGAGCTTCTCCACCACCACCAGCTGATCACCGACCTCGATGTCCAATTCGGCGGCAAGCTGTTGGTCGGCGGCCTCGTGTTCCACCCGCAGGACTTTGACCGACGGGGTGTACCCGTGGTCCTCGAGTACGTCTTCGTAGGCCCACATCTCCTCGAGACGGGATTTGATCTGCAGTCCCGGCTGGTTGACGAAGGTCCCAGAGCCCTGCTTGCGCCAGATGGCGCCTTCTTGCTCCAGGCGGGAGAGGGCATCGCGTACGGTTGTGCGGCTGACTCCGAGCTCGGTGGCCAGCTCGGTCTCGGATGGAATTCGCCCCTCGTCGAAGTCACCGTCAATGATGCGTTCTTTGAGGTGGGCCTTCACCTGGTCGGTGAGGGAAGGGCTGCGGTCGATCATTCAGGCTGGTCCGTTTGTATCGTCAGGTGATCATGTTGTATGATTGTATGACAAATTGTATCGACGTTGACCCCGGTTGTCCAACTCCAACCTCACACCCACCTACGGGCGGAGAGGGGATGGGCACGGGGCTCCAACCAGCCGGCCACGACACTCAAAGGAGAGAACATGCGCAGCTTTGCGGGACGCGACATCCTGTCGCTGAAGGAATTCGAACGGAATGAGTTCGAGCACGTCTTCGGGATTGCCGACCGTCTGGAGCCGATTGCCCGGGAACGCCGCAACTCCGACATGTTGGCGCACAAGACCCTCGTCACGGCCTTCTACCAGCCGTCAACCCGCACCCGTCTCGCTCATGAGGCGGCCATGCATCGGCTGGGCGGCCATGTAACCGGCTTTTCGGACGCCAAGATGACCAGGGCGGGCGACTTCTATCAGGAGTCGATCAAGGACACCGTCCACATGCTCGAGTACTACGGCGACGCACTCGTCATGCGTCACTTCCAGCAGGGCGCCCCGCATGAGGCTGCCAAGTGGGCATCGATTCCCGTCATTAACGCCGGCGATGGCTGGGGCGAGCATCCCACCCAGGTTCTGACCGACCTGTACACAGTCCAGTCAGAGATGGGCAGCGTCGACGGCAAGACGTTCGTTTGCATCGGCGACCCCCGGATGCGGACCATGCACTCCATCGGGTACGCGCTTTCCCAGTTCGATGCCGAGATGGTGATCCTGGCCCCAGAAGAGATGTCGCCCACCGAGGAGTTCCTGGCCGAACTCGACGAACAGGGCACTACCTGGCGCATCGTCGATCACATCGATGAGGTAATCGCCGAGGCCGACGTCATCTACATGGAGCCGGTGGTGCAGCCCGACTACACCGCCAGCAGGCAGGAGAAGCAGGAAGAGTACGGGCTCACCCCCGCCAACTACCAGATCACCCGTGAGGTCATGAAGAAGGGCAAGACGGACTCGATCATCCTGCACTCGCTGCCCCGCATGGACGAGCTGCTTCCTGAGGTGGACAACACCCGCCACGCCCGGTATTGGCAGGAGGCCTACAACGGCGTCGTGATGCGCATGGCACTGCTGGCCCTGGTGCTGGGAGCGGTGGAGTAACCATGCCGCGGGCAGTCATCGCCATCGGCGGCAACTCGCTGATCAAGGACAAGGAACACCAGTCGGTTGAGGATCAATACGTAGCCGCCGGCGAAACGGATCAGCACATTGCCGATCTGGTCGCCAGCGGCTGGGATGTCGCCATCAGCCACGGCAACGGCCCTCAGGTCGGTTTCATCATGCGCCGCTCGGAGCTCTCGCGCGGCGCGCTGCACGAGGTGCCGATGGCCGTGGCCGGGGCCGACACCCAGGGTGCCATTGGCTACGCCCTGCAGCAGAATCTGGTCAACGACTTCCGGGCCATGGGGATCGACAAGCCCGTTGCCACGGTTGTGACCCAGGTGGAAGTGGCGGCGGATGACCCTGCCATGATCAACCCGTCCAAGCCGATCGGGACCTTCCTCGAAGAGGCGGAGGCCCGCAAGCGCCAGGACGAGGAAGGCTGGGTAGTCGTCGAGGACGCCGGCCGTGGCTGGCGCCGGGTGGTCGCTTCCCCCCAGCCCAAGCGGATCGTCGAGATCGGCGTGATCCGTCAATTGATCGACTCGGGTGTGATCGTCATCTGCGTCGGCGGTGGCGGAATCCCGGTGGTTGCCGACGAGAGTGGCGACCTGCACGGAGTGGCGGCGGTCATCGACAAGGACCTCGCCTCCGCTTTGTTGGCCAATGAGGTCAACGCCGATCTGCTGATCATCTCCACTGCCGTTGAGCAAGTCGCTCTCCGGTTCGGTACCCCGGAACAGGAGTGGGTCGACAGCTTCACCCTGGCCGAGGTCAAGCAGTACCTGGCAGAGGGAGGCCATTTCGCCGAGGGCTCGATGGCTCCCAAGATGCGAGCAGTTGTGCAGTTCCTGGAGGCGGGCGGCAAAGAGGCGCTCATCACAAACCCGGAGAACATCATGAAGGCCATGGCAGGCGAGACCGGGACCCGGATCACTCCGTGATCGATCATGTCACCGGACTGGTCTGCGTGATCTGTGGGACGGCGTATCCAGCCGAAGAAGCTGGGTACGTCTGTCCCAACCACTCCGATCTGGGCAAAGGCAACGAGGGCATCCTGGACGTTCGTTATGACTACGAGCTGATCGGCACCCGGATCAGCCCGGAATCCCTGGCAGCCAGCCAGGATGGAACGATGTGGCGATACCGGGCCCTGATGCCGATTGAGCCTGACGCCGAGGTCCCCCCGCTCACCGTCGGATGGACCCCCACCTACTCAGCAC
>JBPCTX010000075.1:0-8031 GCA_051011455.1 Acidimicrobiia bacterium
CCCGGGCGATGATGAACGGCCCTTTCTTGAACTCCTTGACGTGATGGTCGCGGGCGCGGGTTCCCTCGCCGTAGATCATCAGTGAGAGACCCAGGTCGAACACTTCGCGTACCTGCTGGTTGATGAAGTCGTAGCCACCGGCGCCGGCCTGGCGGTCGACCTTCACCATGTGCATGGCCTTGACGGCGGTCCTGAAGAAGGGGATCTTGTAGACCTCCTTCTTGGCCATGAACCGGTAGTGGATCGGCCAGAGTGCCAGCCAGTGCACCATGGGATCCAGGTTGGAGAGGTGATTGGAGACCACCACCTGGGCTCGCTCTGGCCGCAGGTGCTGGCGGCCCTCCACCTCGAACCGGACCCCCGCCACCACCAGGAAGATGCGGGCCCAGATCCGGGCGGCCTGGTCGGATACGTGCCATCGCAGCGGCAACCAGCTGCCGATCACGGCCAGCCCTCCGAACACCAGGGTCGACAAGGCGATCGTGGGATAGGCAATCAGGCTTCGCAAGGCGGAGATCATGTCACGTGCCGTCGAACTCCGGGGACCGCTTCTCGAGGAATGCCACGACCGCTTCCTTCAGGTCGTTGGAGTGAAGGAAGGCTGAGTTCCAGAGAGCGACGTAGTCAAGGGCTTCGTCGACACGCATGTGTTCGGTGGCGGCCAGAACCGCCTTGGAGCCTTGCACCGCCAGCGGGGAGTTGGTCGCGATCTGGCCGGCCAGGTCGGCGGCGGCCGCCAGCAGCTCGGCGCGGCCCGGATAGATTGCGCTCAACAGCCCCATG
Organism: Acidimicrobiia bacterium; assembly: GCA_051011455.1. GTDB lineage: Bacteria > Actinomycetota > Acidimicrobiia > Spongiisociales > SHLN01 > SHLN01. The sequence goes on from JBPCTX010000075.1 coordinate 784, forward strand.
CTGTGGGCTTCCTCGCCGTCGAAGTCCCGGCCGGTGAACGCCAGTTCGGCCACCAGGCCCGGATTGAGAATGCGGGGCAGGCGCTGCAGTGTTCCAACATCGGCCACCATGCCCATCCGGGTCTCTCGAACTGAGAAGACGGCGTCGGCGGTGGCCAGGCGGATGTCGCAGGCGGTGATCAAGTCGACGCCCGCGCCGATGCAGTAGCCGTGGACGGCGGCTATGACCGGCTTCGGGCAGCGGGCAATGGAGGTCATGGTGCTCTGCATCCGCTTGACCTGGGACCGCGTGGCCTGCGCCCCGGCCACGCCCCCACTATCGTCGAACCCTGCCATCAGGGCCGGCCCGAACTCCTTGAGGTCGAGACCAACGGTGAAGTCGCTCCCGTTGGCGGCGATGACCACCACCCGCACCGAATGGTCTTCCCCCAACTGCTCCATGACCGCCGGGAGCTCTTCCCACAGTGCTGCTCCCATGGCGTTGCGGGCGTCCGTCCGGTCTAACCAGATGGTCGTGATGGCCCCGCTGGTCTCGAGGCTGATGGCTTCGCTCATGCTGCCAGGCTAGGGGACGCCCGCCGGCCGACCCCTAGGAAGGGTCGAATCGCCCGCTCACTACCCTTCGATTGAGTCATTGAGGAGAAGATTTGATGGTCGATTTCGCCGATCGGGTGGCATTGGTAACCGGGGCCGGGGGCGGTCTGGGCCGCCACCATGCTCTGCTCCTGGCCGAGCGCGGAGCGGCGGTGGTGGTCAACGACCTCGGCGGTGCCGTCGATGGGACCGGCAGGGCGACGGCTGCGGCCGACGGTGTGGCGGAAGAGATCCGGGCGGCGGGTGGCGTGGCGGTAGCCGAGCACTCGTCGGTGGCCGACCCCGCCGGAGCTGCGGCCATTGTCCAGAGGGCTCTGGACGACTTCGGTCGCATTGATGTGGTCATCAACAACGCCGGAATCCTGCGCGACAAGGCCTTTCACAACATGGAAGTCGACCAGCTCACCGCCGTGCTCGATGTCCACCTGCGCGGCTCGTTTCACGTCACCCGGGCGGCCTGGCCTCACATGCGTGAGCAGGGTTACGGGCGGGTCGTGATGACATCGTCGGCTTCCGGCGTGCTCGGCAACTTCGGGCAGAGCAACTACGGCGCCGCCAAGATGGGCCTGGTCGGATTGGTCAACGTGCTGAAGCTGGAGGGCGCCAAGTACGACATCAAAGTCAACGCCATCGCGCCGATCGCCGTCACCCGCATGACAGAAGAGCTGCTGGGAGCCTTCGGGATCACCGACCAGCAATTCGGCCCCGAACAGGTCAGCCCGGCCGTCGCCTATCTGGCGTCCGAGGAGTGCGACGTCACCGGCGAGGTCTGGTCGGTTGGAGGCGGTTCCGTCAGTCGCTTCTTCATCGGCCTCACCGACGGGTACTTCAAGCATCCGATCACCGACGGCGCCCTGACGGTGGAGGATGTGGCCGTTCACATCGATGAGATCCGGGCTGAGGCCGGGTATCTGGTTCCGACCTCCAACCAGGACGAGTTCGTGAAGCTGGGAGCCAAGTTCAACCCGTGATTGGCAGGCCGGGTCCGGGGGCGGACAAGGGCGAGTGGCGCGGCTGGGCCCGGTCCGAGTGGGGCAAGCTAGACCCCCGGTCGATCTCCCCGCCGGTGGTCGAATCCCTGGCCCGCTCACCGCTGCTGAGAGGAGCCACCACCCTCATGCTCTATTTCCCGATGTCGGCCGAGATCGACCTGACACCGCTCATGGACCTGGTTCCGGCATCGACGCTGGTGACCGCCACCCGCACCCCGCCATCGGGCCCACTCAGCCTGCACCGGGTCGAAGAAGCCGAACTGGAGGAGCATTTCTATGGGTTCCGGCAGCCGACCGCCGGGGCCACTCCAATCGACCCTGTCTCAATCGACGTGGCGCTGGTGCCGGGCCTGTGCTTTGCCAGGGACGGCACCCGCCTCGGGCACGGAGCCGGCTACTTCGATGAGTTCCTGGCGCGCGGCCGACCCGACGCGGTGCGGATAGGAGTCGTTCCACAACAGCTCTTGGTTGGGCGGCTGCCCAGCTCTTCCCATGATGTAGCGATGACCCACCTGGCCACTGAGGCCGGGGTGAGGCCGGTTGGCTAGCCGCCGAAGCTGAACTCGCCCTCGTCGGAGGCAGCCGTCATGATGGAAAGCAGGAACTCCCCGGCCGGATTGTTGTCTCCCGCCGTCAAGCGGTCGACCCGGTCGGCGAAGAGCTTGGCCATTTCTTCATCAGTGCAACCCGCCTGGTCGCCGCGACGCTCGAGGTCTTCGGACCGGCGTTCGTAGTCGTCGCTGGACAGCGGATCCCCGCTCAGGTCGGTGAGTGAGAGACCCTCGAGCTCGTTGATGGCATCCTGAATCAAGTCGACCCCGTCGTCGGCAATTCCGGGACAGCCGGCGTCGCCGCCCCCACAGGCGGCCAATGCCAGGGCTAGGGCGGCAATGAGGATGGTGGCTTTTCGCACAGGGACTCCCGGATCGAGGACTCTCGAGTAATCGGCCGGCGGGGGGCAAAGCTTGCGCCCTTTTCTCTGGTCGAGTGCTAATAGGCTGGTTCGCCATGACGCTGCCAGACGCCACCGTTCGCTTTCTGCAGTCAGCCGAACGGATCGGCCTCAACCTGGACATTCACCATTTCCCGGAAGGAACCAGGACTTCGGCTGATGCGGCGGCGGCGGTTGGCTGTGAGCTGTCGGCCATCGCCAAGAGCCTCGTGTTCATGGCCGACGACGAGCCGGTGGTGGTAATCCTCTCTGGCGACCATCGCCTCGATCCTCAAAAACTGGCGGCGGCGGCCGGGGCCTCGCGGGCCAGGCGGGCGTCGTTGGACGAGGCGAGAGCCGCCACCGGCTTCGCGGCCGGAGGAACCCCCGCGTTCGGGTATCCCCGGCCACTGAACGTATTCCTCGATCACGGCCTGAGCAGGCACCAGCAAGTGTGGTCGGCCGCCGGGACGCCGACCACTGTGTATCCGATCCAGTTGGACGAGCTGGTGCGGGCGTCGGGAGCGCAGATGGCCGACCTCGCTGAGGAGTAGCCGCCTATCCGGTGGTGACGTGGATCGCCAGCAGAACTCCGTTTCGGACCGAGATCGTGGCTTCCTCGCCGGTCAGCACGTTGCTGACCCCGCGAGTCGAGCTGGCCAACAGCACATCGTCAGATAGCTCGTATTCCAGTCCGCGGGTGGTGACCCCGTCGGCGGGCTCGCCGATCGCCAGCAACGTGACGATGTCTCCCGCACTACCCCGGATGGTGGCCTGGTGCCGGATCGCTACGACCCGGGTGGAGTCGACGATCCACTCGACGTCGATCTCGGCCCATCCCGGGGAGGCCAGGAGCATGGCGTTGGCCAGCAGGTGATCGATCCTTCCTCCACCCCCGCCTGCGACGACGATGTGAGCTGCCCCGAGGCGAACCGCCGCCGCCAGCGACAGCTCCAGATCCGTGGCGTCCTTGTCGGTCCGGTGCTGCTCGATCTCGACCCCGGCCTGCCTGGCGGCCTCTAATCCGGCGGTCGAGACTGAGTCGAGATCGCCGACCAGCAGATCTACTTTCCGTCCCAGCCGTTGGGCATGATCGAGCCCGGAGTCGGCCGCGATCACCAGGTCGGCCTCAGGCAACACGTGGGCCACGTCGCCCAACTCACCCCCGGCGAAAATGAGAACGGTCTTGTCTTGCATCTAACAAGTGTACGAGGCGGGTCGGCTGCTGAGAGTCGGGCCTGTTGCCGATCGGCGTCCGAAACTTGTCTCCCGTTTCCTCCGTTGGAGACAGGTCTGTAGCTTCTGCTGGTGGGAACGAGTGACATCGCCGTTGTTGGTTTGGCCGTGATGGGGCGGAACCTGGCACTCAATATGGCCGATCATGGCTTCGACGTCGCCGTCTACAACCGTACGACTGCCAAGACCGACGCCTTCATGGCGGAGGAAGGAGAGGAGGCAGGCCTTACCGCGGCTGCCACTCTTGAAGGCCTGGTCGAGCTGCTGGCCTCTCCCCGGCGGGTGATGCTGATGGTGCAGGCCGGTCCCGGCACCGATGCCGTCATCGACCAGCTGGTTCCCTTGCTGGACCCCGGCGACATCATCATCGACGGAGGCAACGCTCACTACGACGACACCATTCGTCGCACCCGCCAGATAGAAGAGAAGGGCCTCCTGTTCATCGGCACCGGAGTGTCGGGCGGGGAGGAAGGGGCTCGCTACGGGCCTTCCATAATGCCGGGCGGGTCTCCCGCCGCCTGGCCGGCCGTTAAGCCGATCCTGCAAGCGATCGCGGCCAAGGTGGCCGACGGCACCCCGTGCTGCGACTGGGTTGGTGCCGACGGGGCCGGCCACTACGTCAAGATGGTTCATAACGGCATCGAGTACGGCGACATGCAAGTGCTGGCCGAGGCCTACTCCTTGATGCAGGCCGGGCTGGGGATGTCAGCTGATGAGATGGCGGACACGTTCGTGGCCTGGAAGGACGGACCCCTCGACTCCTACCTGACCGATATCACCGCCGCCATCCTGGCCGTGCGAGATGACGACGGCCAACCTCTGCTGGAGAAGATCCTCGACGCGGCCGGGCAGAAGGGAACCGGAAAGTGGACCGGCATCTCCTCGCTCACCCTCGGCGTGCCCGTCACGCTGGTGGCAGAAGCCGTCTATGCCAGGGTCCTGTCGGCGTTCAAGGATCAGCGAGTCGCTGCTTCCGCCGTCCTCACCGGCCCCGACCCGGCCATACCGGGCGACCGGGCCCAGATCGTGTCGGACATCCACGACGCCCTTTATGCCTCCAAAATCGTGAGCTATGCCCAGGGCTTCATGCTGCTGACGGCTGCCGCCGACGAGTACGACTGGGAGCTCGACTTCGGCGGGATCGCCTACTTGTGGCGAGAGGGCTGCATCATCCGGTCGGTTCTGCTCGAGCACATCAAGGGGGCCTTCGACCGCCAACCCAACCTGGAATCATTAGTGATCGATGAGTATTTCCGGGCGGAGCTGGAGAAGGCACAACCGGGCTGGCGCCGGACCATCACCCGGGCAGTGGAGGCGGGCATACCCGTCCCGGCCTACTCGGCGGCTCTGGCCTTCTACGACGGTTATCGCACCGCCCGGCTTCCGGCCAACCTGATCCAGGCCCAGCGGGACTTCTTCGGCGCCCACACCTACGAGCGGGTGGACCGTCCCCGCGGCGAGTTCTTCCACACCGAGTGGCTCGAGTCCTGAGATCCGGCCGGTCGAGCTGAATCTGGGCCCTCGCTAGCATCCGCCGCGTGAGCGAGACACAAACCCCAGAACCAGAGATGCCCCAGGAGGATCCACCGGAACCGAAAGTGCTGCCGCCACCGGACCCGGACGTGGTGGATGACTCGGACGGGCCAATGGTCTCCGAGCCGCTCAAGCTGGTCCGCATCGCCTCCATGACCCAGGCCATGCTGGTCGAAGTGCGCGGAATCGACCTCGACGACCATGCCGTGGCGCGGCTCCAGAGCGTTCATGGCCGGACCGTTGACTCGTTGCGCGACATCATGTCCGATGAGCTCCGTGAAGAGCTGGACTCAGTTGTGCTGCCGTTGCAGGAGGGTGCTTCAGAAGCCGAGGTGCGGGTGGCGCAGGCCCAATTGGCGGGATGGCTGGAGGGCCTGTTCCACGGCATCCGGGCCAGCCTGTGGGGCCAGCAGGTCGCAGTGCAGAGGGCTGCCAGTCAGAACCTGGAGGCGTTGCACGCTCTCGATGCCAAGGACTCCGGAGATTCGGCCACCGAGAACTCCTCGGGCCTCTACCTCTAGCCCAGCCTCCCGAAGGTCTCGTTCAGCGATCGAATTGCCGATGCCAGCTCATCGGTGAGCGCCCCGGCCTGGAACCGCCACTGCCAGTTTCCGCCCAGAACGCTGGGGACGTTCATCCGGCCCTCCGCCCCCTGTCCCAGGAAATCCTGCAGAGGGGCCACCGCAGTGTGGGCGATGGACGACCAGGTGAGACGCAGCAATGCCCAATGGAAGTCGGCAGAGGAGGACCCGGTGTAGCGGAGGGCGTATTCCTGTTCATGCTCGGGAGCGGCCTCCAACCAGGCCAGGGCTGTGTCGTTGTCGTGGGTGCCGGTGTAGGCGACCCAATTGGGGCTGTCGAAGTTGTGGGGGAGGAACTCGTGGTCGGGGCCGGCGTCGAAGGCAAACTGGGTGATCTTCATTCCGGGCAGCCCGAACCTTTCGCGGAGGCGGGCGACGCCCGGCCCCATGTCGCCCCCCAGGTCTTCTGCAATCAACGGCAGTCCGCCCAACTCGCGGCGCAGGGTGCCCAGCAATCCACCGCCCGGGCCGCGGCGCCAGCGGCCGGTTTCGGCGGTAGGGGATCCGGCGGGGATTTCCCAGTAGTCATAGAAGCCCCGGAAGTGATCCAGGCGGACGATGTCGACTACTTCGAGCAGCGACCGGACTCTCTGTACCCACCACCGGTAGCCGTCCTGGCGGTGGGCGCCCCAGCGATAGAGGGGGTTGCCCCACAGCTGACCGGTGGCGGAGAAGTAGTCGGGCGGCACTCCGGCTACGACGCTCGGATGCCCATCGGCTCCGATCGAGAAGAGATGGCGGTTGGCCCAGACATCGCTCGAGTCGTGGGCAACGAAGATGGGGATGTCGCCGATGATGCGGATCCCCCGCTCATGGGCAGCAGTGCGGACCGCCTCCCACTGCCGAAAGAACAGGAATTGCTCGAAGGCGATGCGGTCCCGGGCGTCGGCCAGGTCGCGGGTTGCCTCGGCCATTGCCTCCGGATCTCGATCGCGATACTCAGCGGGCCACTCCACCCACGAGACCAGTCCGTGGGCTTGTTTGAGGGCCATGAAGGTGGCGAACTCCGGCAGCCAATCCCGCCTGGCGCGCTTGAACGACGCGAACTGCCTGCGCAGCGGATGGTCGGTTGCCCAGGTGAGGAGGCGCTCGTAAGCCGCCGCAACCAGGTCTTGCTTCCACGGAATCACCGCCCCGTAGTCGACGGCCCCGTCGGGAAAGCCGGGCGGGTCGACCGGGTCGATGAGCCCGTCATCAGTCAGGGCCTGGGGACTGACCAGGTTCGGGTTGCCGGCGAAGGCCGAGAAGGTTTGGTAGGGACTGTCGCCGTAACCGGTGGGGCCGAGCGGGAGTATCTGCCATAGCCCGCAACCGGCCCGCGCCAGGAAGTCGAGCCAGTCGTGGGCGCCGGAGCCCAGGTCTCCGATTCCATAGGGGCCCGG
>JBPCTX010000076.1:0-2679 GCA_051011455.1 Acidimicrobiia bacterium
CATTAATCCAAGCGGCCCACAGGGCCGCGGTCCGCTGCTCTAACCAACTGAGCTACGGGCCCCACGAAAACAGAGTGGACGAGACAGCGCCCCTTCCCGGTGGCGGTCTCCCGCTTCCCCACCCCGACTCCGCCTCCGGCGGAGCCACCCCGCCCTCAATGGCGGGGAAGATCTTTCACCCCTCCCGAGGAGCGAAGCGGAACGGGAGGGAGGCAACCCTTCGGGTTGCTGAAGGGAGGCCTGAAAGCGCGTTCCAGTGCTACCGACCCAAGCGTTGCAACAGGCAACAGGCAACGCGCAACCGGCACCTGGCAACAGAGCAACTGACCAGTACGTTGGCGGTAGACCGCCTCCCCCACCCCGTCTCCGCCTCCGGCGGAGCCACCCCGCCCTCAAGGGCGGGGAAGCAAGCGGACTCCGGCGCTTTCCGCCGCCGTCCCCGAACGACATGGTCACCGAACGCCAGCAAAGAGAGCACAATTCTTCCTTCCCAGTTGGGGGAAGGTGGCAGCGGCCCGGAGGGCCGATGACGGATGGGGGGAGAGGCCAAACGGACAGACGGCATCTCACCCGACTCTGCGCTCCATCGTCTTGGCGGCGGAGAAGCCCATGGCACGTCGGAGGAAAGGGACCTTCTGGTTCCTGATCTCCACGAAGCCCATTCTCAGGTACAGCCGATGGGCCGCCGGGTTGGTGTCGACGACGTCGAGTCGCACTATGGACTTGCCGTGTTCCCGAGCAACACCGAACAGGCGAGTCAACAATTCTGTTCCGACGCCGTGGCCCCGACGATCGGTCCGCACCACAATGCCGTCCATCAAAAGGACCCCCGGAGCCGGCTTGCGATGAAGCAACGAGGCCCAGGCCGTCCGCCGCAAGCCGCTCCAAAGGCCGAACTCCTTGATGATGTCGCGCCCTTTCAGCCTCACCAGGGCGCGGCCGTCCAGACTGAAGCCGGCCAGTCCGACCAGATCGTCATCCTGGAGGGCGGAGACCGCCCTGGCCGGATCGAGACCTTGCTCTATCAGCCGGATGCCGCGGTCACGGGGGCCAATCGCGTGCTCAAGCTTGAGACCGAAGGCATCCCAGTAGAGGTTGGCCGCAGCTGCTCGATGCTCGGGTTCGAAGCCGATCTCGATCCGAACCGGCGTGTCTGGAACGGTCACGAACGGAGAGTCAGGCTCCCGGCTTGAAGACCATGGCCCACACCACCACGATCAGCAGCAGCCACTCGATGGTCGAGACCATCCGGACCCTACGGAGGGCGGCCAGGGTGTCGTTGCCGAGCAAGCCGTCGGACTCAATTCCGTCCTGAACCGCTTTGAAGGCCTTGGGGTAGAACGCCATTCCCAGGATCGCCCCGAGGGCTACTCCGAGGAATCCGATCGAAATCCACGCCTCGGAGAACTCGTAGTCCACTTCAATGACCAGCCAGATTCCGGCCAGGAGTGTGATGATGCCGGCCGGATTGAACACCGCTTTGCCGATGAACTCCGCCATCTTCGTGATGCCGAGGACCGTCGCCTCGTCGCTGGACCGCTGAGCCCGCTCGAAGATGAATCCGAGCATGAATGATCCGCCGACCCACACGATGACTGCCACCACGTGAACCAGTTTGAGTATCTCTGCAAGTGTCACTTGCTTCCCTTCCCGTGTTCAGTGCAAATGTAGTCGGGGAATTCGCGATCTTCCTGTCCGTGGGTGGTGAATTCCACCGATCCGTCTCGCACTAGTGCGCCGAGGCCGGCTTCACAGACTCTTTACATCGCCCGTACCGCCCCACCACAGGTGGTGACGACTAATGGGAGTACGCAAAAAGAAGAGCCCGGAGCGGAGCCATGAACTCACCAACTCGAATCGGCCGGACGGCCCTGGTCGCCACCCTCGTTCTGATCGCCGCGGCCTGCGGCAGTCGCGGCGGCGGAGCCGACTCATCGGATGGACCACCTGCGACCGACCCGTCGCCGACAACGATCACCACCCCGCCGACCACCCTTGCCAACGGCGGGGCAATCGAAACCGCCACGGTTCCGCCGAGCCCGGTGCCGTCGACCACCACGAGCACCACCCCCGGCTCTCCGGCAACTCCGCCAGCACAGAGCGACGACGAACTCGCCGGCGAGGAAGTCGATGCGCTTCTGGCCGACCTCGACTCGACCCTGGCCGCTCTCGACCAGCTACTGAACCAGACGGCCGCCGCCATGGCAGCCGAGGAAAAGGAGATAAACCCATGATGAAACGACTTACGACCGCGGCGTTGGCAGTGCTGATGGTGGCCGTGATGCCCGGTGTGGCAAACGCACAGGAGCAGACCACCGAGGAGCCACCGCCCGTTGTACAAGACCGGGAAGCCACTGAGGCTGAGCGAGAGGCCATCCGGGCCGAAACCGAGGCGAAGTGGGTGGAGATCGTCAAGGCCAGGGCCCTTGAGGCCGTCGACAAGCGCCTGGGCACCATCGACGATCTGCAGGCGGCCATCGACCGGTCCGACACAGTTGAACCGGACCATGCTGGGCGTCTCAAGGGCGAGCTCCAGTCCTCGGAGTCTGGACTCGAGGCGTTGGCGAGGAAGATCGCCGATGCCGACGACCTCGCGACTCTGCGAGAACTGGTCCCTCAGATCTTTGAGGACTACCGGATCTACGCCGTGGTCGCCCCCAAGGTGCATCTGGTGCTGAC
>JBPCTX010000077.1:0-6638 GCA_051011455.1 Acidimicrobiia bacterium
GGTTTGCTCACTCGTACCGGAGGGCATCTCCGGGGCGCATGCGCAGGACTTTGCGGAGCGGCAATCGAAGCACGATCAGCGTCATCACCATGGTGACGACCAGAGCCACCAGGATCGGCCACAGAGGGAATCGAAAGTCGAAGCCGGCATGGAATTCACTCTCGAGAACGCGCATGATGAGCCGTCCGATCCCGTACCCGATCGGGATGCCAACGACCCAGCCCATCAGCGCGACCGCCAATCCCTCAGCCCGGAACATCCCTCGCAGGTCACGTCGACGTGCCCCGATGCTGCGTAGAACACCAATCTCGCGGGTGCGGTCCAGGACATTGCTGGTCATGGCACCGACCAGGCCGATCATGCCGATGGCGACGATCGGCAGGCCCATGGCCATGATGACGGTCACAACCATTCGGTTCTCGGCTGCGTTCTCCTGGCGCTGGATGTAGCGAAGGCTGGAACCGATCACGTACCCGCTTGACTCCAGCGTTTGATGGATCTCGGAAGCCACCGTATCCACCGTTGCGGGGTCAGGGGAGGAGGTTCGAACCCAGTAGTTGCCGGTTTCCCAACCCTCGTAGTCGAGGACCGTCTGAAACGGCATGAACATGCCCTGTCCGTCATTCACAAGGTGGCCGTCCACGCCCACCACTTCGAGTACCAGGGCGCCACGGCGCGTCTCAACCGTGACGGTGTCCCCTGCATTGGTGTCCGTCAGTTCGGCCAGTGCCTCGCCAAACACCGCCACGCGGGCACCCTGGTCTGCCTCGGTGGCCGTGAACCACCTGCCTGCGATGACATCGTGGGTATATGTACTCTCAGCCGGCAGGCCCCAAACGTTCCGCTCGCCGCCGAACTCGACGCGGCTGTAGATCATCTGATGGGCAGACTCGACCCCGGCGACAGATTCAATCAGCGGGCCGGTTTCGGGTCCCAAGCCCGGGCCACCGTTGTTCCACACCGTGACATCGCCCCCCTCCAGGCCTTGCGAGTTGTGGGTCTCGTCGAGAGCGGTGATTGAGACTGCGGCGAAGGCCAACATCGTGCCGACCGCCAGCCCGACCGGGACTGCAGTGGCCAGGCTGCGTCCCACCCGCCGGGTGGCGTTGCGTAGTCCCAACTGGTGGCGGCGGCTCATCCATCCGGCTCTCGCCACCAGCCGGTCCAGGCGGTTGAGACCGAAGCCGGCCGTCACTCCGTGATCGTCGATCGCCTCGCGCACAGTGATGGCGGTCGCCCGTCGCAGTGCCGGCCAGGTTGCCAGGACCGTTCCACCCAGGCCGACGATGACGCTGAGGACGGCGGCGATGCCGCTCAGCTGCCAGCCGATGCTGGTTCCGCCGAACTCACTGCTCATCCAACCCATGACGAGGTTGCTGAGCGGGATGCCAATGACGACTCCGACCAGGGTGCCGATCCCTCCTAGAAGGAGTGCCGTCCGGAGATAGCCGACGGCGATTTGCCGCCGGCCGGCACCGATCGCCTTCATGATGCCGATCTCGCGAGTTTGCTCCCGCACGACGGTGTTCATCGTGGTGTAGATCAGGACCAGCGCCGACAACAGGGCTACGCCGGCCACTACGTAGAACAACACGACGAAGTTTTCGAAGCTCTCCGAGCCGGGCCACGTTCCATCTTCCCAGACTTCGAGCACATCCCAGTAGGCGAGATCGGGGGAGATTGTGGCGAGGGTGGACCTGAGGTCGGCGACCATCGCCTCCACCGCAGCCGGTGATCGATCGACGGCAATCACGTCGAGCGAGTTAGCGGCCGGGTATCCCATCACCCGTTGCACGTCTGAGTTGGACAGGTAGAGGAAGGGGACGTCTTCGGCAACCTCGCTGCTGTAGCGGAGCGTGCCGCCCCGGGCCGTTACGAGGAAAGAGGTCCAGCTGCCGTCGTGCCCGGCCAGTTCAACCTGATCACCAATCCCGCCTGCGTAGCGACCGGTGCGGGCATTCTCGAAGTCGCTGACCAACTCGCCGCCTGCCCCGGGGAGCGACCCTTCCTCCAGGCTGACGATGTTGACGGCCTGGTTGTTGAAGTCCTCCACCCCAACCAGAACCACACCTTGAGTCCGACCGCCAATCCGCATGGTGGTACGTCCCAGTGTCCGGGTATCGAGAGCGGCGACGTTTGGGGTGTCCCGTAGGCCGGCCACTTCCTGTTCGGTCAGGTCAAGGACGTTCGGCGCCAGCCGGACGGTGTGCATCCCATCCACTTCGACCCGTGCCGTCAGCGACTTGTCGATGCTGCCGGGGATGGCGAACAGCCAGACGCCGGCTATGGCAACCGCGATCGTCAGGATCGTGAGCAGCGACCGGGCCCGGCGCCGGCTCAACTCTCGTAGCGACCGGCGGTTCATCGCCGAGATCATGGACTGGTTCCGTCCACCACCCGACCGTCGCGAATCGACACCACTCGATGTGCTCTGACCGCCAACTGTGGATCGTGGGTCACGTACACGACCGTGGTGCCCTCGGCGGAGATGGTGTCGAAGACGTTGAACATCTCAGAAGCGGTCTCGGTGTCGAGGTTCCCGGTTGGCTCATCTGCCACCAGCACCGACGGGTTGCAGGCCAGTGCCCGTGCGATCGCCACCCGCTGCTGCTCACCTCCGGAGAGCTCGGCCGGGAAGTTGTGGGACTTGCCGGCAAGGCCGACCAGTTGCAGCCGGTCCAACGCCTGGTCGGCCCGGTCGGCCACCGTTCCGGTGCGAGCGAAATCAAGAGGCAGCATGACGTTCTCCTGGGCTGTCAGAGTCGGCAGCAGCTGGAAGAACTGGAAGACGATGCCGACGCTGTTTCCGCGCCACTCGGCCAACTCCTCCTCGGTCATCTCGGTCAGATCCCGGCCGGTGACCATGACCGACCCGGCGGAGGGCTGATCGATGCCGGTAATGATGTTGAGGATGGTGGACTTGCCGCTCCCGCTGGGCCCAACCACCGCGACCAGTTCGCCCGAGGCAACCTCGAGATCAACCCCGCGCAGAGCCGGGTATTCGACGCGCCCGGTTCGATAGACCTTCTCGACCCCGCTCAGCTGGACAACCGAGCCTGTTGAGCCGGCATCCGCAACCGGAGCGTCGCGGATCGTCTCCATGGGTCGAGTGGTACCCGCTCAACGCTGGGTTCGATAGGGCCTTTTGGCCCCCGGACTCTGTGCGGTGTGATGGGCTAGAGCTCCCAGCCGCTCTCCTGTCGAAGCCAGTCCCTGGCTACCCATCCGATGGCATTTGCCATGGGCTCGGCGCCCTCGTCAAGAGCCAGAACTTCCCGGACCCGGCCAGGGGTTGTCGTGGCAGCGGCTCCGGCTCGCCGGAGGGCCGACGACGACGCCGTGAATGCTCGGGTCGGGCGGCATCGGAGGGTCGACTTCGGTAATGCTCCTTCACCCTCCCCACCCCCCTTTCTGTTGGGCTGCGGGTCGCGGAGTCAATGTAAGCAGGAGGCCTGGTACCCCCGCGGGCTCCATTGGCGTTCTTGTCACAGCCGCCCGGTAATCTCGCTGTCTAGTGGCTGACGCGGCTGGTGAAGCTCTGGAGTTGTTCTCGCAACCGACCCGGGAATGGTTTGAAACCTCGTTCCCGGCTCCCACCCGCGCCCAGGTTGATGGCTGGGCGGCGATCGCCGCCGGAGCCCACACGCTGATTCATGCCCCGACCGGGTCCGGCAAGACGCTGGCCGCCTTTCTGTACGCCCTGGATCGACTTCACGCTGAACCGCCCCCCCCGGACAAGGAGCGCTGCCGGGTTCTCTACATCTCGCCGATGAAGGCGCTCGCTTACGACATCGATCGCAACCTGCGGGCGCCCCTGGCCGGAATTCGAAACGCCGCTCTTCGTCTCGGTATGGAGCTGCCTGAGGTGAGCACCGCCATGCGAACCGGCGACACTCCGGCCGACGAACGTCGTCGCATGATGCGTACACCGCCCGACGTGCTGATCACGACCCCCGAATCTCTCTACTTGATGCTCACCTCCCAGGTGAGAGAGATCCTGGCGGCGGTGCAGTTTGTGATTGTCGATGAGGTGCACGCGGTGGCCGGGACCAAGCGGGGCTCCCACCTGGCGCTGACCCTGGAAAGACTGGAGGAGTTGGCCGAGGCTCCCCAACGCATCGGCCTGTCCGCCACCCAGCGGCCTCTGGAGGACATTGCCCGGTTCCTGGGCGGCGGGGCTCCGGATGGTGACGACTGGAATGCCCGCCCGGTGACGGTCGTCGATGCTCCCTGGGAGAAGGAGTTGGACATCCAGGTGGTTGTGCCCTTGCAGGACATGACCCGTCCTGATCTGGCCGCTCCGGCGGCCGATCCCGAGGACCCGCCCACCCGATCGATCTGGCCGCTCATGTATCCGCGCTTGCTGGAGCTGATCGAGAAGCACCGCTCCACCATCGTGTTCGGCAACAGCCGGGGCCTGGTGGAAAGGCTGGCCCAGCAACTCAACGATCTGGCGGGGCGGGAGGTGGCCCAGGCTCACCACGGATCGCTGTCGCGAGAACAGCGTCTGGCTATCGAGGACCGTCTCAAGCGAGGGGACCTGCCGGCGGTGGTGGCCACCAGTTCGCTCGAACTGGGTATCGACATGGAAGCCGTCGACCTGGTGATGCTGGTGGAGTCTCCCACCACGGTGGCCAGCGGACTGCAGCGGGTGGGCCGGGCCGGCCATCAGGTGGGAGCGCCCAGCCGGGCCCGGGTGTTTCCCAAGCACCGGGCCGACCTGCTGGAGGCAGCGGTTGTGGTCGACCGCATGTACGAGGGTGAGATCGAGTCGACCGCAGTACCCATGAACCCGCTCGACGTTCTCTCACAACACATCGTGGCGTCGGTGGCGATGGACTCGTGGCAGGTCGATGATCTCTTCGACCTCGTTCGACGCGCTGCCCCGTACGCCACACTGGGCCGGGGAGCGTTCGAGGCGGTCCTCGACATGCTGGCGGGCCGGTACCCGTCAGACGAGTTCGCCGAGCTGCGGCCCCGGCTGGTGTGGGACCGGGTCGATGGGAGTTTGACTGCCCGGCCCGGCGCCCAGATGCTGGCCGTGACCAACCCGGGAACCATTCCCGATCGGGGCATGTACCGGGTCTCCCTTCCCGAAGGCGGACACGTCGGTGAGCTCGATGAGGAGATGGTCTACGAGTCACGGGTGGGTGACGTGATCACGTTGGGATCAACGGCCTGGCGGATCGATGAGATCGATCACGATCGGGTACGGGTGACTCCGGCCCCACCCGGCACCCCCAGCAAGCTTCCCTTCTGGCACGGGGACATGGTGGGCCGTCCGCTCGAGCTGGGGCGCGCCATCGGCGGGTTTGTCCGGGAGATGGGCGCTCTCGATCGGGAGGCGGCCGAGCAGCATCTGGTTGAGCGCTACCGGTTCGATCCGTGGGCCGCTGCAAATCTGGCCGGGTTCATCGGTGAAGAGAAGGAAGCCACCGGCACGCTCCCAACCGACCGCACGATCGTCATTCAGCGCTACCGCGACGAGATTGGTGATTGGCGCATGGTGCTGCTGTCACCGTTCGGGGCCAGGGTTCACGCTCCCTGGTCCTTGGCGGCTGCGGCCAAGCTCCGCAGTCACTACGAGTACGAGGTCGACGCCATGTGGACCGACGACGGGATGGTGTTTCGCTTCCCCGACGCCGACCAACCGCCTCCCTCGGATGCGCTGATGGTTGAGCCTGAGGAGCTGGAAGAGATGGTGGTTGAGGAGGTAGCCAACAGTGCCCTGTTTGCCTCCCGCTTCCGGGAGGCGGCCGGCCGGGCCCTCTTGCTTCCGCGGCGCCGGCCCGGTGACCGCACTCCACTGTGGCTGCAACGCCGCCGCTCGGCCGACTTGCTCAAGATTGCTCGCAACTACCCCTCCTTCCCCATCGTGCTCGAGACCTACCGGGAGGTTCTCCAGGAGCACTTTGACCTGCCTGCCCTGTCCGGGCTGCTGTTGGACATCCGGGCTCGGAAGGTCCGGCTGGTGGACGTCAGTCTCGACTCCCCCAGTCCATTCGCCTCCTCTCTCACTTTCGACTTCATTGCCGCCTACATGTATGAGTACGACGCCCCTCCCGCCGAGCGGAGGGCGGCCGCTCTCACCCTCGACCGCGGCCTCCTGGCCGAACTGCTGGGGGAGCCGGAGCTGCGCAGCTTGCTCGACGCCGGGGTGGTTGCCGAGGTTGAGCTGGAGTTGCAGCGCCTGCCGGAGGACCGGCATGCCCGCACCGCACCGGCCCTCCACGACTTGCTGAGACACCTGGGGCCGCTGGGTCGAGCCGATCTGGAGGCGAGGGTCGATGGCGATCTGGATGGGTTGCTGACGGAACTGGAGCAGTCACGCCAGGTCATCGTTCTTCAACCCGGGGACGATCCCCGCTGGGCGGCGGTCGAGGATGCCGCCCGGTTGCGCGACGCCCTCGGGCTGGCACTTCCCCAGGGGGTACCGGCTGCGTTCCTGGAACCGGTCGTCGACCCGCTCGGCGATGTCGTCGGCCGCTTCGCCCGCACCCATGGGCCCTTCACGGCCGGGCAGGCTGCCCGGGCCTGAGGCCTGGCGGAGGCGGTGGTCGACGAGGTCCTCACACGGTTGGAGGCGGCCGTCCCCACCGCCCGGGGGGCGTTTCTGCCGGCCGGCAGCGGTCAGGAAT
>JBPCTX010000078.1:0-4631 GCA_051011455.1 Acidimicrobiia bacterium
CATTTAGCCCGCGAATGCGTCGGTTGTCGGCGATGCCGATCTCTTTCATGATGCGCCCGGCCTTGACCTTGCCCACCCCGGGCACGGAAGCCACCAGGGAGTACACCTTCATGCCGGCTACCAGCTCGTCGGCGTCGGCCCGCTCAAACAGTTTCGGCAGGGTCAGGCTGCCGGTCTTGAGCAGCGCCTTGAGCTCTGCGCGCACCCGTCGGGCCGCCGCCGCCTTTTCAAGCGCAGCCGCCCTCTGCTCCGGGGTGGATTCTGGAACTCCCATGGTCGTTGCTCCGAGCTCTACGGCTCAGGACTCTACCGTCTCGCTGATGGCGGCAGCGGCGGCAACCGGATCCTCGGCGCCGGTGATGGGTCGGCCGATCACCAGGTAGTCGGCTCCGCGGGCCACAGCCTCGGCCGGAGTCATGATCCGCTCCTGATCTCCGGCCTCTGCCCCGGGCGGGCGGATGCCGGGGGTGACTTTGACCAGCTTGGGTGCCACCTGGGCGATAACGCCCAGCTCGCGGGCCGAGCAGATGACGCCCTCACATCCCGCCTCATCCGCGATCTTGGCCAGCCGGGATGTCATCCTCCCCGGGCTGCTCCCGGGGGCAATGCGCTCCACGTCGGTGGCTCCCAGGCTGGTGAGCACGGTGACTCCCAGGATGCCGGTTCCGGTCGATGCGGCAGCAGATCCCTCGGCTGCCGCCTTCAGCATCGCCACTCCCCCCGAGGCGTGGGCGGTGATCCAGCGCGCACCGAGCGCGGCCAGCCGACGGGCCGCCCGCTCGACCTGACTGGGAATGTCATGCAACTTGGCATCGGCAAACACGGGCTTTCCTACCTCTGCCAGCGCCGCCACCGTTGCCGGTCCCGGCCCAAAAAGCAGCCCGAGGCCGACCTTGAAACCGCCGACGTGCGGTGCCAGGTCGCGGGCCATTCGGACCGCGTTCTCGGCAGTCCGAAGGTCGAGAGCAACCAGAATCCTGTCGCTCATCCCGACGCTCCCCCGGTCAGGTCCGCCACTCTCCCCACATCGTGACGGCGGCACCACTTGCCCAACTCTCCCAGGATCCGCTTGCCGGCCCGCGGCTCCGCCAGGTGGACGGTCCCCATCGCTACCGCGCTGGCACCGGCCAGCAAGTACTCAACGACGTCTTCGCCTGTGCGGATCCCTCCACATCCCACGATCGGGATGTCGAGAGCCGACGCCACTTCCCACACGCACCGAAGCGAGATCGGCTTGATCGGCGGGCCTGAGTAGCCACCGACCACCCCCGACAGCTTGGGTGTCCGAGTCTCCAGGTCGATACCCATCCCCCATACCGTGTTGGTGAGCACCAGGAAATCGGCACCGGCCTCGGCCACTGCCCTGGCGACGGCCACGATGTTCTCGCTGTTGGGCGACAGCTTGGCTCCGACCGGGAGGTCGGTAGCGGACCGGACTGCTCCTACCACTTGAGCGGAAGGGCCAGGCTCGAGGGCGAACATGGTGCCTGCCTCCAGGTTGGGACATGACAGGTTCACCTCGACCGCCGCTACCCCCACCGCTGTCAGGCCTTTGGCTACCAGTGCAAACTCGGCCGCATCCGCTCCGACGGCCGATCCCCACACCGGAACAGGCAGGGTGGCCGGATCGGGCATGGAGGACTGCCAGGCATCGATCCCCGGGTTCTGAATGCCGATCCCGTTGAGCATTCCCATCCCGGTGTGGGCCATGCGAGGAGCGGCCCGGCCCTTCCACGGCTCGTGGCTGACCGACTTGGCCACGGCCGCCCCGTAAACGCCGAGCGCGCCCACATCGGCGAAGTCGTAAACGGAACCAACGGTCCCGGAGGCGGCTACCAACGGTGAAGAAAGCTCCAACGAGCCCAGTCGGACACTGAGGTCGGTCATGCGTGGTACTCCTGGAGGCTGCGGACATCGACGATGCCCTCGTGGCCGTCCTGCAGGCTATCCACCATGGCCCGGCCCCCCGACATGGTCGTGATGCAAGGGATTCCGCGGCGGGTGGAGGCCAGCCGGATCAGGCGCCCATCTGTGTGGGCCCGCCTCCCGCGCGGCGTATTGATGACCAGGTCGACTTTGCCCTCCTCTATCAACCGCACCGGATCCCACGGCCCATCTCCCACCTTGTCAACCGGCACCGCTGGAATCCCCAACTCAGCCAGATGGGCGGCGGTGCCGGCCGTCGCCAGCAATCGGAAACCGATTCGGTGGACCACTTCGGCCAATCCGGCACCGGCCTCCTTGTCCCGGTCGGCAAACGAGAGAAACACGGTTCCCCCCGCCGGAAGACTGCTACCGGAGGCAACCTGGGCCTTTCCATAGGCGCGGGCAGGCTCCCGGGCGATTCCCATCACCTCTCCGGTGGCTCTCATCTCGGGCCCGAGGACGACATCTTCTCCCGGGAATCGATCCCACGGCATCACCGCCTCCTTGACGGCTACGAACTGCTGTGGGGTCGAGTCGACCGGCACACCCTGCCGGCGAAGATCCGCCAGCGTCTCTCCCAGCATCACCCGGGTGGCGATCCCGGCCAGTGGGATGCCGGTCGCCTTCGAGATGAACGGGACGGTCCGCGACCCGCGCGGGTTGGCTTCCAGGACGAAGACCTCGTCGCCTCGCACCGCAAACTGCAGGTTGATCAAGCCCCGAACTTCCAGTCCCGCCGCCAGGTCGGCTGTGTAGCGCAAGATGTCCTCCTGGGCACCGGCGGAGATCGTGGGAGGGGGAACCACGCATGCTGAGTCTCCGGAGTGGACGCCCGCTTCCTCGACGTGCTCCATGATCCCGCCGATGATCAGTTCCCGGCCGTCGTAGATGGCGTCGACGTCGGCCTCCACCGCCGACTCCAGAAACCGATCGATCAGCAGCGGCGCCTCGGCCAGGTCCACCCCGGATGCGACGAGCTCGGCAACGTAGCCGGCCAGTTCTTCGACGCCGTACAGGACCCGCATAGCTCTTCCGCCCAGCACGTAGGACGGCCGGACCAGCACCGGCAACCCGATGCGATCGACAACGTCCTCTGCTTCGAGCGCCGAGCGGGCGGTGCCGTGGGGCGGCTGAGGGATCCCTAGTCGCGAACACAGGGCGGAGAATTGCTCGCGGTCCTCGGCCATGGCGATGGAGGCCGGGGCGGTCCCGGCGATCGGGACGCCTGCCTCCTCGAGGGCCGATGCCAGGTTGAGCGGGGTCTGGCCGCCCAGCTGGACGATTACAGCCCGGGGTTGCTCCCTCTCCACCACCTCCAGGACGTCCTCCACAGTGAGTGGCTCGAAGTACAACCGGGTTGAGGTGTCGTAGTCGGTTGAGACCGTCTCCGGATTGCAGTTGATCATCACGGACTGGAATCCGGCCTCCTGTAGGGCGAAGGAGGCGTGCACGCAGCAGTAATCGAACTCGATCCCCTGGCCGATCCGGTTGGGACCGGAACCGAGGACGATTACCGTCTTGTCGCCGGCGGGCGGCGTCTCATTCTCCTCCTCGTAGCTGGAATAGAAGTACGGGGTTGCGGCCTCGAATTCGGCAGCACAGGTGTCCACGGTCTTGAAGGCGGCGGCGATGTTCCAGTCGCGTCGCGCCTCCAACACCGCCGCGGCTGTTCTCCCGGTCGAGTAGCCGATCTGCCGATCCGAGTAGCCCAACCGCTTGGCCGTGGCCAGCCGCTCGGGGATGAGCTCAGATACCTCCAGCTCGCGGCGGGCTTCCACCAACTGCATGACCTGGTCTATGAACCATGGGTCAATCGCCGTGGCCGATGCCACTTCCTCCGGGTCCGCCCCGCGCCTGAGGGCCTCGGCCAGCTGGAAGAGCCGGTCTGGGGTGGGCCGGGCTGCGGCCGCGATCAGCTCGGCGAGAGACAACGTCCCGTAGGCCGCCTCCCCCGGGTCGGCGTTGAGACCCGCCCGGCCGGTCTCAAGACTGCGGATCGCCTTCTGGAGCGCCTCGGGAAAGGTACGGCCGATGGCCATCGCCTCGCCCACACTCTTCATCGATGTCCCGAGGACCGGCTCGGTGAGAGGAAACTTGGCGAAATCGAATCGAGGAATCTTCACGACTACATAGTCGAGTACGGGCTCGAAGCTGGCCGGAGTAGCGCCGGTTATGTCGTTGGTGATCTCGTCCAGCGTGTAGCCGACTGCCAGCAGGGCGGCGATCTTGGCAATTGGGAAGCCGGTCGCCTTCGAGGCCAACGCGGACGATCGCGACACACGTGGATTCATCTCGATGATGATGCGGCGGCCACTGGCCGGGTCGACCGCGAACTGCACGTTTGAGCCCCCGGTCTCCACTCCAATCGCCCGCAGACAGGTGATGGCCTCATTGCGCATCTCCTGGTACTCGCGATCAGACAGGGTCTGAATTGGGGCGACGGTGATCGAGTCTCCGGTGTGAACCCCCATCGGGTCCAGGTTCTCGATCCCACACACGATGACGGCGTTGTCGGCGCGGTCGCGCATCACCTCCAGCTCATATTCCTTCCAACCGAGCAGAGACTCTTCGACCAGCACCTCTCGCACCGGCGAGGCGGCCAGGCCGGCCTCCACCAGCGTGGCCAGTTCTTCGGGGCCGGCCGCCAGGCCGGTGCCGCCCCCGCCCAGAATGTAGGAGGGGCGAATCATGACCGGGAAGCCGTT
>JBPCTX010000079.1:0-7980 GCA_051011455.1 Acidimicrobiia bacterium
GGATGATCGAGTCGACCACTTGCGGTTGCATCCACACCCCATCGTTTCCGACGGTGGCGAAGACGGAAGTCATCTGGAGTGGCGTGACGGCAACCCGGTATCCGATGGCAGTCGATGCGCCGCACGAATCGCACCATTCCTGGGGTCGCACCAACCCCGGGGCCTCGCCGGGGAAGTCGATGCCGGTGTAGGTGCCGAGGCCGAACTCTCGCAAGTACTTGTGCAACCAGGCGTCGCCGAGCTCCTGCCACACGAGAATCGTCCCGACGTTGGAGGACCGGGCAACGATGTCGGCCACCGTCATGTCCTGGGTTTCGTGCTTGCTGAAGTCGAAGTATTCCCGGTCGAACACCTTGATCTGGTCGGGCACCTCGAAGACACGGTCGGGAGTGACGATCCCCTCTTCGATGGCGGCCGCGATTGTTATCAGCTTCTGGGTTGAGCCGGGCTCAAAGGTGTCGGTCACGACCCGGTTGCGGAACAGGTCGGGGTCGGTGCCGATGTGGTTGGGATCGAATGTGGGAGCGCTTGCCATGGCCAGGACCTCGAAAGTGGTCACGTCTAGGACGACGACGTGCACCGCTTCGGCTCCCGTTTCTTCCAGGGTGCCCATCGCTTCCTGCTGGGCGAAGAACTGCAGTTCGCCGTCGATGGTGAGAACCAGGTCCTCGCCCCGAACCGCCTCCCTCACTTCGTATTCGCCCTGGGGGATGACTCTTCCCCGGCCGGAGCGCTCGAAAATGAGCTCGCCGGGCTCACCGGTCAGGACGTCCTCGTAGAACTGCTCAATCCCCTCCAGCCCGTCGTTGTCGGTGCCGACGAAACCGAGAACCTGGGCGGCCAGATCGCCAGATGGATACACCCGCTTTGGCTCGGTTATGAAGTGAACGCCGTCGAGGTCCTCTTCCCGGATGGCGTCTGCCTGCTCTCTCAGCAGCTTGCGAGCGACGTACACGAAACTCGTGTCTTGTTCGAGGTCGGCCTGGATCTCCCCGACCGGCCGGCCGATGAGGCCTGACAGAGCGGCAGCGGTCAAGGCCGGATCAGAGATCTCCCTCGGGTTGGCATAGACGGTGGTTACCTCAATCGTGAGAGCGAGTTCGCGACCATCCCGGTCGTAGATGGTGCCGCGCTCGGCTTCGAGGGTCACCGTTCGCATTCGCTGATCGAGGGCCTGATCTTCCAGCGTCTGGGCCTGGACTCCCTGCACGAAAACCAGCTTCACCCCGATCACAATCCAGCTGACCAGGAAGAAGGCGCCGACGAAGAAGAGCCTCAGATGCTGGGGGCGCCAACGTTTGCGCCCCATCGCCTACTGCCCCGACCGGTCCGGGCTGCTCCACGGGGGTGCAGCGCCCAGCCCGGTCATCGCGCCCCCACGGTGGCAAGCAGCAGCGTCGAATCGCTTGCTTCCAGTTGGCCCGTCTCGTCAGACGCCACGGGCATCGGGGCATATACGGTGCGCCCTTCCTCGGGCAGCACCATCCCCATGCGAACCGCCTCCGCATAGATTCGCTGGGGTGACTCGAGCTGGGCCACTTGCAGCCGCAGCTCGTCGAACCTGGTCTCCTGCTCGGAGATCTGGCTCTCGAGGGAGTTGATCTGGAAGGCGGCTCGATCAAGAAAGATGCGCGAGTAGATCAGCAAGAAGAACATGGCAACCGCCAGCAGCAACCAGGCCAGTTGCCGCAATCCGATTCGGGCCGGATTGCGCCCCGGAATCACCCGTAGTCGGGTTCCCGGAACGCGAGCAGGAGCGGTGCGGGCGGCCATCAGTCGCCCGCCACCGGTGCGACCCGCTCGACTGCGCGCAGCTTGGCGCTCCTGGCGCGCGGGTTCTCTGCGATTTCCTCGTCAGTCGGACGAAGAGGCTTGCGGACCAGAAGTCGGAAGTCGGGAGCGGCGGCCGGCATCGCTACCGGCAGGGAAGTGTCGTCCGGTGAGGAGGAGGCCGACACCAGCCGCCGCTTGACTATGCGATCTTCCAGAGAGTGATAGGAGATCACGACAACGCGGCCTCCTGGTTGGATGAGCTCGAGTGCAGCATCGAGGCCTTCTTCCAGCGCGGCCAGTTCGTCGTTGACAGCGATGCGAATGGCCTGGAAGGTCCGCCGGGCAGGATGACCGCCCCGGCGCCTGGTCGCGGCCGGGATGGCAGTCTTGACGATTTCGGCCAGGGTGGCCGTGTCCGAAATGGGCCGGGCCCGGATGATCGCTTTTGCCACACGGCCTGAGAAACGCTCTTCGCCGTAGCGACCGATGAGGCGGCGAAGCTCGCCCTCGTCCCACTGGTTGACCACCTCGTCCGCGGTGAGTGAGCCAGCACCCATCCGCATATCAAGAGGCCCGCTTCTGCGAAAGCCAAAACCTCGCGCGGGGTCGTCAAGCTGTAGAGAGGAAAGTCCAAGATCAAAGAAGACGCCCGTGATCGCATCGAATCCTGCCCCCTCAGCTACTTCGGTGAGGTGACGGAAGTCGGAGCTCACGAAGCGCACCCTGGGGCCGAACGTGTCGGCGCGGGCCTTTGCTTCCGGGTCCCGGTCGAGAGCTAGGAGTCGGACTTCCGGGACGAGCACGTCCAGGAGCTTCCGGGTATGCCCTCCCCCGCCGAAGGTGGCGTCCACTACTACGCCAGACTCGATCGGTCGGAAGAGCTCGGCCACCTGCTCGACCAGGACCGGCTGGTGGTGTGGAGCCTGGTGCATTGCCAGCCCCCCGGAGCGCTGGCGCCAAAATGGAAGCGGGCGGAGGAAGGGGCCTTCCATATGGCATCTGGGGGGCTGGCAATGAACCCTGCCCTACGTCTTCAAATCTGTATTCCTCCTCCGAGCCGGCATCAGATGCCGTGCTCGCTGAGAGCTTCGTCGATATCGGCGTACTTGCTGTCGGCGTCGGCAGTGACTTCGGTCCAGATGCCGGCATCCCAAATCTCGATCCGCTCGGCAACTCCGACGACCGTGAGTTCTTTGTCGAGTCCGGCGTAATCACGCAGCCCGGCCGGAATCTGGATTCGCCCTTGCTTGTCCAGCTTCTGGTCGATGGCTCCGGCGAAGAAGACTCGAGCGTAGTTGCGAAGCTGACGATCCGTGCGGGGAAGCGACCGGAATCGCTGGGCCTCGATCTCCCACTGCTCAGGGGTGAAGACGAAGAGGCAGCGGTCGAGACCTTTGGTGATGAAGCAGCCTTTGGCGAGCTCAGCCCGAAATCGGCTGGGGAGGACGACGCGACCCTTCGGGTCGATGGTGTGTTGGTGTTCTCCCAGAAACACGATTCCATCCTGTCTGCCTGTCCTCGGTGAGCCTCAGCGGCTCGTGGCTTGGTCCTCCACTTCGCGCCACTATGGTCCCTTTCTTCCCACTTGTCAACTCATTCACCCCCCCGGCGTCGCTTCAATTCCGTCGTCAGGGCTTCCTCCGAGTACTCCATCAGTTCGGGCGACCACTGGCGCGATGCGATCGGCATGGGAGTGTCTGCTGCCAGCAGGTCAACAATCGGGTCGCGTAGGGTCCTGGCCCAGGCTCGGCCGGTGGCAGTGGCGTGCAGGCTCAGTGTGCCGTCGGTGTTGACCACGTAGGCGCGGGCCTCCATTTGCGGGTTGGCTTTCGACCCTCGCTCGCCGTACACCAGCAGGACGCAGGGAGCGTTGATGTCCTGGATGCCTCCGGTGGCAACGAACTCACCGTCGTATGCCCAGCCGGACGACTTGTCGGTATCGACGTATTCGACCACCTTGGCCCAGTTCTTTCGACGGTCATCCCCGATCAAGGGGACGTCGACGGCAACAGTGACTACAGGTTCCATGGCCCTCAACTGTATAGGCAGGAAGGAACCGTTTGCAGTAGCCCCTCCTATGCTCCCTTGATGCTCACAGACAGAACCATCCTCGTAACCGGGGGCTCTTCAGGCATCGGCCGCGAACTGGTCCGCCAGTTCGCAAGCCACGGAGCCCGGGTGCTGGCTACTGCCCGTCGCGAGGCCGCTCTGCTCGAAACTGCCGACGGTCTCGATCCCGCTTCCGTACTCACGGTGCCCGCCGATCTCGGCAGCCGGACCGGGAGAGAACTGTTGGCGACAGAGGCGATTCGCATTGCCCCGATCGATGTCGTGGTTCACGCCGCCGGCACGCTCGGCCCCAAAGCGGCCCTGGTCGACTATCCGGAGGACGCCTGGCACGAGGTGTTTCACATCAACGTCACGGCCGTCCAACTCCTCCACCAGGAGCTGGCGCCCCTGCTCTCCCCCACCGCCACCATCATCGGCGTCTCCAGCTCAGTAGGCCGCCGGGGTCGGGGCGGGTGGGGCATGTACGCCATCTCCAAGTCCGCGCTGGAAGGATGGCTGGAGGTGCTGGCCGATGAGTGGCGGGGACCGGTGTACTCGGTCAACCCGGGCGGAACGGCCACGCCTATGCGAGCAGAAGCGATGCCCGACGAGGACCCCACCACCATTCCAACTCCTGCCGACATTGCGCCGATCTTCTTGCGCCTGGCCGGTCCCAAACCGGGGGCGGCCACCGGAGAGAAGTTCGACGCCCGCGACTTCATCGGCTCCGACCCGTGGGCGGTGGCAGAGGATGGCCCCGAGACGGTAGGCTGACGCAGCCGAAAGGGGTTTCCTTGCATATCGTTGTCGCCACCGACGGATCGTTAGATCCCGCCAAAACCGCCTCGCTGGTCTCTTCTCACGCCGAGGGAAGCACCATTACCGTGCTGACGGTTGTCGAAATACCCCGCCGCCTCCTCGCCGACCTCCGCGAGGTCTACGGTGAGAGATCCGGCCCTGTTGTCGACGCCGACGGCGAGTACGTCGGGGCAGCCCCCCAACAGCCAGGGGTGACGTTCGATTTCCCCGGCGAGGACGCCATTATCGAGCAGTACCTGACGAACCAGCTTGACGAGCGGACCGGCCCATTGGTGGCCGCTCTGAAAGCAGCCAGCCTCGAGCCCAACGTCGAGATCCTTGACGGGGAGAACGGCGCCAAGCTGATCCTCGACTACCTGCGCGCCAAGAAAGCCGACCTGGTGGTATTGGGAGCTAGAGGTCGAGGCCTGTTCGAAGGGATGATCGGTTCGACTGGCACGAAGGTAGCCAGGCTGGCGCCTTGTTCGGTTCTGCTCGTTCGGGAGTAGTGACCGCCCCGCATCCACGGTGCGAGTAACCTGCCGCCCATGCGGGCGCTGATCCTCAACGCGACCTACGAGCCTTTGTCGATCGTCTCCGCCCGTCGCGCCGTCATCCTGGTGCTTCGCCAGAAGGCGGTTGTCCTGGAAGAGAGCGGGATCGTGTGGCGATCCGAGCGCTCCAGTTTCCAACTTCCATCTGTCATTCGGCTCAACTCCTTCGTCAAGGTGCCTTACGCTCGCCGGGTTGCCCTCAACCGGCGAGCCGTGTTCGCACGTGACGACAACGCCTGCCAATACTGCGGCACCGGGGCTGAGAACCTGGACCACGTGCTCCCCCGCTCCCGGGGCGGAGCCCACACCTGGGAGAATGTCGTCGCCGCCTGCCGCCGCTGCAACCTTCGCAAGGGAAACCGCACTCCATCTGAAGCCGGAATGCCGCTGCAATCAGATCCGAAGGCCCCCCGCCGCCACGGCTGGGTGCTGGTCAACCTGGGGGCACCCCCCCACCCCAGCTGGCAGCCCTACTTGGCGGGAGCGTTCTAGCCGGCCTTCCCGGCCGGCGGCAGGTGCCCAAGAACGCCACCTAAACCAACCACTGTGGGTTGTTGGTCTGATACGCTACGTGGCGCTGGCACCACGAGGATTTATGCGCGTTGTTGGATACGTCCGGGAACTATTCGGCCCCGAAGATACTGATCCCGCCTTCGTTCAGGGCGAGACAATCAGGGCCTGGGTTCGCAAAACCGGCCACAACCTCATCTCCCTGTGTCAGGACGTGCGCCAGGAAGGACATGGCCTGGGAAGGGAAGGATTCCAGGCCCTGCTCGGAATCGTGGCCGGCCACGGGGCCGACGGCGTTGTGGTGCCCGCCCTCAGCTCCCTCTCTCCGGATTTGATGACTCAGGAAATCATGATCTGGGATCTGCGTCGCCGGGGGGTGGCGGTGATGTCCATTGACGAAGCCGACCACCAGCTGCTCCTGAGCCCGACCAAGGAACGCTTGCTGATGCGCGATGTGCTGGCCCGCCTGGAGGACTACTACGAGTGGGCGCGGCCGTTCATCCCTGAGGAAGAGTCCGAGGAAGACGGGCGGGGCGATGAAGTTGTCGTCGAGTTGATTCCGGCCAGCGACGCCTGACCCGGCTGCTCAACCGGCCTGAGACATGGCCGCCCACGCCGCCCTGGCAATGGCGAAAGCCTTCTCAGCGCCGATCAAGGCAGAGCCGACGTGGTAACTGCCATCGTGACGTTGTAACAACACGGTGACCATGCCATGGTCGCCAAGCGAATGCTCCTCGATGGCAACCAGCACCGGGGGCGACTGATCGCCCGACAACTCACCAACCGCAGCCACAACGGCTTCTCGTACGCCGGCGTCACTCGGGCGGCCGCGTCGTGTGATCGAACGTCCATCGTCGGTGTCGACCGTCACGGCAACACCATCCCGGTCTTCTTGCACTCGCACGCGGGTGAGGAGCCCCCGGCCGGCCAGGACTTCATCCTGCGGTTCTCCGGCTCCGGCGGGTGGATCAGCCTGCGGGTCGGGGATGGGCGGCTCGACCATCGGCGGACGCGAGACTGCTTGCGGGGCACGGATGAATTCCTCGATCGCCTCCCCGATGGCCGGGTCCTGGCTGATCGAAACTTCGACTGGCTCTGCTTCCTGGTCGGGGATGATCGTGGTCTGTACCAACCCCGGCCCCGGAAGGATGGTGGCCGACTCCGGAGGCGGCGGTGGTGGTCCGGAAGGCTCGATTCTGGCCTGAGGTGGGGCCATCTTCCCTTTTAGGCCGTAATCGGCCAGCACGTCTCGCACCGCCGCAGCAACGTCGGTGGGATCGGCCTCAGAAGACAGTCGGACCCTGACTCCTTCGGCGGTGTCGTCGGCCAATTCGGCATCAGCCACCCCCGGCAAGGCCCGCAAAGCAGCCGTCAGGTCATCAACTTCTCGATTCATCGCTGGTCCTTCCGCCACTCGAGGAAGGAGAGGACGTCGGCCGGTGCCGGAGCTGCCTCGGTCGAGCCGTAGGCCATTTGCACCCGCCACTGCAGGTAAGAACGGCGGGGAACAGGCAGAAACGGAGCCCGCTTCCACCAGGAAGCGGGTGTGAAGGCGATCAGGGCACGCATCGCCTCGGCCCAGAGGGTGGGGCGACGAATAATCGCCCGCAAGATGGAGGACGCGAACATCGGGTCTCTGACTCTAATCTTCCAAGCCTTGATAGGCTGTCTATCCGACCGTTCCTGAGGAGTTCGTTTGACTGCTGAGCCAATAGAGACCGGCGGATCCTGGTTCACAGAGCGTTTCGACGCCATCGTCGCCAACATCGAACGAGTGATCCAGGGCAAGCACAACGAGATTCGGCTCGTGGTGCAGACTCTGGTGGCAGGCGGGCATGCCCTGGTCGAGGATGTCCCCGGTGTCGGCAAGACTTTGCTCGCCAAATCACTGGCCCGGTCCATCGACTGCAGCTTCCACCGCATCCAATTCACGCCAGATTTGCTGCCTTCCGACCTCACCGGAGTGTCTGTGTGGGATCGCGAGCGCGGCAAGTTCGTTTTCAGGCGGGGCCCGGTCTTCTCAAACATCGTGCTCGGCGACGAGATCAACCGGGCCAGCCCCAAGACCCAGGCCGCCCTCCTCGAGGCTATGGAAGAGCGCCAGGTGACCGTCGATGGGATAACCCGGCCGCTGGAAGCACCATTCATGGTTATCGCCACCCAGAACCCGATCGAGCACGAGGGCACCTATCCCCTTCCCGAAGCCCAGCTCGATCGCTTCATGATGCGCCTTGTGATGGGTTACCCGTCGCGCGCCAAGGAAATGGAAATGCTCGAAACACACGGCCGCACCTCT
>JBPCTX010000080.1:0-5022 GCA_051011455.1 Acidimicrobiia bacterium
ACGGTAAGAGCTACGAGGGCGACGTAGAACCGCGCACGCTCCTCGTCGATTTCATTCGTGAAGACGCCGGCCTGACCGGCACCAACGTCGGGTGCGACACCAGCCAGTGCGGCTCCTGCACCGTTCACATGAACGGGTCTGCGGTCAAGTCCTGCACGGTGTTGGCAGTCCAGGCCGACGGCGCGGCGGTTACCACCATCGAGGGCCTGGCCGGCGACGGCGAGTTGCACGCCATGCAGCAGGCGTTCACCGAGAAGCACGGCCTGCAATGCGGCTTCTGCACTTCCGGGATGATCATGGCCGCGGTCAAGCTGGTCGAGTCCCATCCGGACATCGAGGAGGACGACATCCGGCACGGGCTGGAGGGGAATCTGTGCCGCTGCACCGGGTACGAGAACATCGTGCGGGCGGTGGCCGAAGGAGCCCGCCGGTTTGATCCGCACAGCCCCTGGGAGATGGAGCCGGCCGAGCACAAGATCACGCTGCGCGAAGCCGAACGCCGGGCCCGGGAAAGGAGCCGAGCATGACGACCACTGAGCGAGCATTCGGCAAGGCGGTCCGCAGGTTGGAAGATCCCCGGCTCATCACCGGGAAAGGTCGCTTCACAGACAACTTCGTCCGGCCGGGCATGGTCCACATGGTGGTGGTGAGGTCGCCATACGCCCACGCCCGGATCAACGGAATCGACTCAGCAGCGGCGGCCGGAATGCCGGGAGTTCTCGGCGTCTATACCGGCGCCGAGATGGCGGCCGCCGGCTTCGGTGGCATCCCTTGCGCCTGGGTGGTGCCGGATTCCGACACCAAGACCCCTGTCCATCCACCAATCGCGGTTGACACCGTCCGTTACGTCGGCGACGCGGTCGCGATTGTGCTGGCCGAGACCGAGGCCCAGGCCCGGGACGCAATGTACGCCGTTGAGGTCGATTACGAAGTTCTCGGCGTCGTGGTCAACGCCAAAGCGGCGACCGACGACGGTGCTCCGCTGGTTCATGACGACGTGCCGGGCAATCAGTGCTTCCACTGGGTAGTCAGCGGCGGTGACGTTGATGCCGCTTTCAGCGAGGCCGACGTGGTGGTAGGGGAAACGATCACCAACCAGCGCCTGATCCCAACTGCCATGGAGCCGCGGGCGGCCCTGGGGGATTGGGATCCGTCGATGGAGTCGGTCACGTTGTGGGTGACGAGCCAGAACCCACACATCGCCCGTTTCTTGCTCTCACTCGATACCGGGATCCCCGAGCACAAGATTCGGGTGGTGGCCCCCGACGTCGGGGGTGGCTTCGGTTCCAAGATCGCTCACTATCCGGAAGACAGCATGGTGATCTTCGGGTCACAGCAGCTGGGACGGCCGGTGAAGTGGACCGAGACCCGTACCGAGAACTTCCTGGCGACCACCCACGGCCGTGACCATGTGGAAGAAGTGGAGATGGCCGCCAAGAGCGACGGGACCATCCTCGGCCTGCGGGCCAAGACCTGGGCCAATCTGGGTGCCTACCTTTCGACAGCTTCGACGGGTGTTCCCACGATCTTGCATGGGCTGATGTTGTCGGGGGCTTACAACATCCCCGCGATCCACGAGGACGTATACGGGGTGTTCACCCACACGACACCCATCGACGCCTATCGGGGCGCCGGGCGACCGGAAGCAACCTTCCTGCTGGAGCGCCTGGTCGATCTTGTTGCGAAGGAACTGTCGATGGACCCGGTCGACATCCGCCGCAAGAACCTCATCGAGCCCTTTACGGAAGGGCACGAGGTGGCGACCGGACTGATCTACGACACCGGCAATTACGAGCCTGCCCTCGATCAGGCGCTCGAGATGTTCGGGTACGAGGAAGCTCGTGCCCAGCAGGCAGAGGCCCGTGCCGAGGGGCGCCTGGTGGGGATCGGGGTGGTCACCTACACCGAGATCTGCGGCCTGGGGCCTTCCGAGGTCGCCGGTGCCGTCGGGTTCGGTGGAGGCCTGTGGGAGAGTGCCATCGTTCGGTTCCATCCCTCCGGCAAGGTCCACCTGATGGTGGGGGTAAGTCCCCACGGCCAGGGAGAGGCCACCACTTTCGCCCAGATCGTCGCCGACCAGCTCGGGGTGATGGTGGAGGACGTCGAAGTCATCTACGGCGACACCGACCAGACGCCGATGGGGTGGGGCACCTATGGGAGCCGGACCACACCGGTGGCGAGCGGGGCAATCATGGGAGCCATCGAGGAGCTGAAGGACAAGGGCACCAAGATTGCTGCCCACCTGCTGGAGGCCTCCGAAGAGGACGTCGAATTCCAGAATGGCGTGTTCTCGGTAAAGGGTTCGCGCGAAGAAGGAAAGACGATCCAGGACATTGCTCTGGCTGCCAACACAGCCTGGAGCATGCCCGACGGAGTCGATCCCGGGTTCGAAGCGTCTTCCTTCTTCAATCCGGCCAACTTCGTCTACCCGTTCGGGACCCATATCGCCCAGGTGGAGGTGGATCCGGAAACGGGGGAGATCGACTTCCAGCGCTACGTGGCCGTCGACGATTGTGGCCCGATCATCAATCCGATGATCGTTGAAGGTCAGATCCACGGTGGCATTGTCCAGGGCGCCGCCCAGGCGTTGTGGGAAGGTGCGCACTACGACGACGACGGCAACCTGGTCACAGGGTCGATGATGAACTACGCCATTCCCAAGGCCGAGTTCCTGCCCAAGTTCGAACTGGGCAAGACCGAAACGCCAACCAACGTCAATCCGCTTGGCGTCAAGGGGGTGGGGGAGACCGGCACGATCGGGTCAACCCCCACCGTCTACAACGCGGTGATGGACGCTCTGGCACCACTCGGCGTCGAGCAAGTCGACATGCCGCTAACACCGGAGCGGGTGTGGCGAGCTATCAGCGACGCGCAGGAAGGAGGCAACTGATGCAAACCGCACCGTTTGACTACTACCGGCCGAGCTCACTTGGTGAGGCGGTTGACCTGCTCACCAGCGTCGAGGGCGCCCGGCCGATTGCGGGCGGCCATAGCCTGCTTCCGGCTATGAAGCTGCGGGTGGCCACTCCGGCCGCTCTGGTCGATCTGGGCCGGATACCCGACCTGAACACGATCAGCCGGCAGGGTGATTCGCTGGTGATCGGCGCTCTCACAACCCACGCGGCGGTGGCGGCCTCGGACTTGGCGAATGCAGACTGTCCGGTGTTGGCCGATACGGCTGCTCACATCGGCGACCCCCAGGTGAGGAACCGGGGGACCATCGGTGGCAGCCTGGCTCACGCCGATCCTGCCGCCGACTACCCAACGCTGATGAGGACGTTGGGAGCCACCATCCACGTGACAGGAGCCGACGGGGGAGAGCGGTCGATTCCGGCCGACGACTTCTTCCTCGGACTCTTCTCGACCGGGCTGGAGGCGGGAGAGCTGGTGACATCGGTGGAAGTGCCGGTGATGGCTGCCGGTCAGGCCGGCGTCTATCTCAAGCATCGGCACCCGGCCTCTAGCTATGCCGTAGTTGGGGTGGCCGCAGTGGTGACCGTCGATGGTGGTTCGTGCACGGCGGCGGCCATCGGAGTCGGTGGCGTCACCGGCAAGCCTGAGCGGGCCGGGGCCGCGGAAGCTGCTCTGGTGGGACAGGCCCCTTCGGGTGACGCGATTGCCGCCTCGGCCGGACAGGTCGGTGCGGATCTTGCCAACCCGATCGGCGACCACTACGCATCTGGTGAGTACCGGGTGCATCTGGCCTCGGTGTTGGCCAAGCGGGCCCTCACCGAGGCGTTTGGAGGTCTTGCCTCCTGACCGCCGGCCGGAAGAGCGGGGCGGTTCGGCCGCTCCGCTCTCACGCGGCTCCGGGTAGGTTGCAGTCGTAATGGACAATGTTGACGAGGTACTCGAGGCGCTGGCGGGGGAGCGCTATGTCGCAGAGCGATCGCTGGGGGTGGCGGTCCATCTAGCTCTGCAGCTGGGAAAGCCGCTCTTCCTGGAAGGCGAAGCCGGCGTGGGGAAGACTGAGGTGGCCAAGGTCCTGGCCACCATCCTCGACACGCCGCTCATTCGGCTGCAGTGCTACGAGGGGCTCGACGTCGGTCACGCCGTGTACGAGTGGGACTATCCCCGCCAAATGCTGGCCATCCGCTTGATCGAGGCGCAGGGGGAGGGAGCCCACGCCGACGTGGC
This sequence comes from Acidimicrobiia bacterium, assembly GCA_051011455.1. Taxonomy (GTDB): domain Bacteria; phylum Actinomycetota; class Acidimicrobiia; order Spongiisociales; family SHLN01; genus SHLN01. The sequence goes on from JBPCTX010000080.1 coordinate 4,138, forward strand.
CGACATCATGAGTCGCGACTACCTGGTGGCCCGGCCCTTGCTGCAGGCGGTGGAAGCGACTGCCAAAGGACAGCGGCCGGTGCTGCTGATCGACGAGCTCGACCGGGCGGATGAGGAGTTCGAGGCCTATCTCCTCGAGATGCTGAGCGACTTCCAGGTCACGATCCCCGAGATCGGGACCATCGCCGCCGACCGGCCTCCCGTCGTGGTACTCACTTCAAACCGGACCAGGGAGATCCACGATGCTCTCAAGCGTCGCTGCATCTACCACTGGATCGACTACCCGGACTTCGAGCGTGAGGTCGAGATCGTCAAGCGCAAGACTCCCGATGTGCCACCGGAGCTGGCCTCCGACCTGGCCGGCGCGATGGAGAAACTGCGCTCGATGGACCTGTTCAAGCCGCCGGGGGTGGCCGAAACGCTCGACTGGGCGGCGGCCCTGGCCGTGCTCGGCACCACCCGCTTGTCGCCTGAAGTCACCGACGACACCCTCGGCGTGATCCTCAAATACCAGGAGGACATCGAGCGGCTGCGGGCGGACGGAGTCGAACAACTGTTGGCCACCACCGGGTAGTGGCCGAGCCGCTCACCCACAATCTGGTTCACTTCACCCGCTATCTGCGCGCCCAGGGGCTGCGGGTCGTGCCCGACACCACGAGCGACCTGGTGGCGGCGGCCCGGGCGGTCGGCCTCGACAATCGCGACGATGCCTACCACGCATTCGCGGCCGTCACCGTGTCACGACCCGAGGACATTCCGGTGTTCGATGCCGCCTTCGATCTCTTCTTCGGGACGGGTCGCAAGCGCGTGACCCCGATCGATCCAATCGAGCTGGAGGTGCATCCGCGTGGCCCGCGCGTGCATGTGATTGCGCCCACCACCGTC
>JBPCTX010000081.1:0-5482 GCA_051011455.1 Acidimicrobiia bacterium
GAGGACCCGAGAGTAAGTGAAGGCCTCACTCACCAGCTAGCCGACCGTCGGGCGGCGCTCGACGCCGGGGCCCGCAGCCTGGGCTGGAAAGTCGGCTTTGGGGCCCCGGCCGGTCTCGACTTGATGCAAATCTCGGCTCCGCTGATGGGCTATTTGACCGATGCGACGGTGATCCAGTCCGGGGCGGCGGTGGACTCCGCAGGCTGGGAGCGCGGGATCGTTGAATTCGAGCTGGCCGTCTATCTGGGTAGAGACCTGGAGGGTGGAGCCAGTGAAGATGATGCCCGGGCAGCAGTTTCGGCCGTCGGCCCTGCCATCGAGCTGGCCAACATCAACCTCGACCTGGGGCCGGCCCAGGTCTCCGACATCGTGGCCGGTGACATCTTCCACAAGTACGTGATGTTCGGCCCACCTGACAAGAGCCGAGCCGGGCTCGACATCACCGGCTTGCTTGCTCGGATACTCGTCGACGGCAAGGAGCACTCCCGAACGGCTGATCTCGAGGCCATCACCGGCCCCTACCCGTGGATCGTGGCCACGGTTGCCAACACCCTCGCCGCCCACGGTGAAATCCTTGCCGGCGGGGATGTCATCATCACCGGCTCGGTCATCCCTCCCATTCCCGTGACCGACGGGACCGAGTTCTCGTTTCACCTCGATCCGTTCGCGCCGCTCTCGGTTGTGGTGAGCTGAGGTCTCCGCGATATCGGTGGGCGGGTCATGAAGCGGCGGGGGCAACTCGAGCACGTCGACTGGCCGGCTGTGAGGAAGCTCGTACTCGAGTCCCGGGACTATGTGGTCGACAAATCAGGTTTCAAGCTGCCCAAGATCTAGACCGAAAGCTTGCTGGGAAGATGACTTGACAGGTGTCCTATCGTGGACCTGGGATGTCGAAGGAGGTCACTGTGCAGTTTGTTTGGTCCGATGACCTGGCTCAACTGCTGCTCGAACAGGGGGAGGCATCCACCCGGGAAGTCAATAGGTGGGTTGCCCGGCCGATCGGTTACCGGCTTCCGGAGGGCGAGTCCTCCCTCTCCTTCGCCCGGCACCTGCTCGACGCCGAGAACAATTCAGACGAGCGTCGCCTGGCCTCCTGAACGACTCAGGCCAGGGCGGCCTCGACTGCCGCCATGGCATGCAGGTAGGTGGTCGGAAAGTAGGGGCACGTCACGTCCTCGGGCCCGACCAGCAGTTCAATCTCGGTGCATCCGGCTACGACTCCCTCCGCCCCCTCCTTCACCAGGCTCTCGATTAAGGACACCAACCGGCTCCGCGACTCATCCCTGATGATGCCTTTCACCAACTCGTCAAAGATCACGTCGTGGCACATGGTGCGGTCATCAGCCCCGGGCACAATCACCTTGAGACCGGCCCACTCGAGCCGTTCGATGTAGAACCCGTGCTCCATCGTGTAGCTGGTCCCAAGCAGAGCCACGCGCTTGACGTCGGCTGCGATGATGGCTGCGGCGGTGGCGTCGGCCAGATGAAGGAACTGAACATCGATCGCAGCCTCAATCGCCGGTGCCACCAGGTGCATCGTGTTGGTGCACAACAGGATCACTTCGGCTCCGGCTTCCTGGAGCCGGAAGGCATCGGCTGCCAGCAGTAATCCTGCTTCCTCCCACCGATCCTGCTCCTGCAGCTCCTCGATGGCGGCGAAGTTGTAGGAACGGATTATGAGATCGGCGGAGCTGACACCACCCAGCCGGCGACGGACTTCTGTGTTGATGAGACGTTCGTACTCAACGGAGGACTCCCAGCTCATTCCGCCCAGCAACCCGATTCGCTTCACAACCCTTCTCCTCTGGTCGGCGCCGACAATACCGGCATCCGGGCAGCGAGCCGCACACCGGTAGCCTCACAAGGTGAGCCTGCGCAGCACCGCCCTCAAAGAGCTGAACGGAGGCTCTTTCGATGCCCTGATTGTGGGGGGAGGCATCAACGGGGCCGTCTCCGGCGCCGTGCTGGCAGGCCGCGGTGCCCGGGTGGCGCTCATCGACCGCGGGGATTTCGGTGCCTTTACCAGCCAGGAATCGTCCAACCTGGTCTGGGGCGGCTTCAAGTACCTCGAAAGCTACGAGTTCCTGCTCGTACGCAAGCTGTGCGTCTCTCGCAACCGCCTGATCAAGGCATATCCGGACAACATCAAGCCCATCGGGTTCCTGGCGACACTCGACCAGACCTCTCCCTACCCACCCTGGTTGGCTGCCCTCGGCTCGCTCGCCTACTGGGCGATTGGAAGCTTCAAGACACATCGGCCCCGGCTGCTGAGTGGGAGGAAGATCGAGTCGCTGGAACCGGTCGTCGACACCTCTAACGCCCGCGGCGGAGTCGAGTACTACGACGCCTACCTGGCCGACAACGACTCGCGGTTCGTGTTCAGCTTCATCCGCTCGGCGATCGACGTCGGCGCCACTGCCGCCAATTACGTCGAACTGGTAGATGCTCAGCGGGCGGGTCAGAGCTGGCGGGTCACGCTGCGGGACAACGAGGCCGGCGGGGAGGAGTTCACCTGCCGGGCGCGGGTGATCATCAATGCCGCCGGACCCTTCGTCGACACCCTCAACACCACGTTGGGGCCCCGGACCGAGCACCGGATCGTGTACTCCAAGGGCATCCATCTGGTAGTGCCCCGCCTGACGGATAGTGAGCGAGTCCTGGCGTTCTTTGACGACTCGCAGCGCCTGTTCTACGTGATTCCGATGGGGCGGCGTTCGGTGATCGGGACCACCGACACCCGAGTCCACCAGGCAGATACCGCTGTCACCGACGACGACCGCAATTTCTTGCTCAAGCAAATCAACGACCGGCTCGACCTGGCCGTCGACCTCTCCCCCGCCGATGTCATTGCCGAGCGGTCCGGCGTTCGTCCGCTCGTCGTGGCCCGCATCGGCAGTGATCAGGAGGACGTTGACTGGACCAAGCTCTCTCGCAAGCACGAGGTGGAAGTGGATCCGGCTCGCAGCGTGGTGACCATCTATGGAGGCAAGTTGACCGACTGCCTGAATGTCGGCGAGGAAGTGGCCGCGGCGGTTGAGCGGCTGGGCGTACCGCTGGAGGACGACACCGGCAGCTGGTACGGCGAGCCGGCTGCCGCCACCCGCGCCGAGTTTTACCGCCATGCCCGCCTGATGGGCCTCGACGACTTGCGGTCCAAACCAGACGTCGAGCCACTCACCGACCGGCTATGGCGGCGCTACGGCCGCCGCGCCTTCCAGATGCTCGATGCAATTCGCCATGACCCGGCCATGGGTGAGGACATCATGAAGAGCGCCGACTACTTGCGGGTAGAGCTCCATCTGGCCGCCCGCACCGAGATGGTCACCAAGTTGGAGGACTTCCTCCGCCGTCGCTCCAAAATCACGCAGGTGATTCCCGAGGCCGAGGTCCGCAGCTCCGAGGGGCTGCGTGAGGTCGCCGAGATTCTCTTCGGCAAGAAGGCCGACGCCAAGCTGATCGAATACTTCGGAGATCTGCCGGTTTCCTCGTAGCCTGCGGCCCATGACTGAGACGATGGTGACCCTCGATGACGTCGAGGCTGCGGCCGGCCGGCTGGCCGGGGTTGCCAGGCGCACCCCGGTGCTGACCAGCCGCACTCTGAATCAACGGCTCGGCGCCGAGGTGTTCATGAAGGCCGAGTGCTTCCAACGCACGGGGTCGTTCAAGTTCCGGGGGGCCTTCAACGCCATCAGTCGCCTGCCGGAGTCGGCTAGATCGCGCGGGGTTGCCACCTACTCATCTGGCAACCATGCTCAGGCCATCGCCCTGGCGTCTGCCCTGCACGGAGTTCCCGCCACCATCCTCATGCCCGAAGATGCTCCTGCTCTCAAGCTGGCCGCCACGCGTCAGTACGGGGCCGAGGTTGTCACCTATGACCGGTACGGGTCGGAGCGGACCTCGCTGGGCGAGGGCCTGGCCGGGGAGCGAGGGATGACCCTCATTCCGCCCTTCGACCATTGGGACATCATCGCCGGTCAGGGCACAGCCGCCCTCGAGTTGTTTGACGAGGCGGGCGAGCTCGACACGCTCGTGGTTTGTGTTGGCGGCGGCGGGCTGATCTCCGGGTGCTCAACTGTTGCCAAGGCCCAGAGCTCTCCCGTGGCGGTGATCGGCGTTGAACCAGAAGCGGGTGACGACGCCCGTCGCTCGTTGCACGAAGGCAGGATCGTCACTATCCCCACTCCCGTCACGATCGCCGACGGACAGCAGACAACCTCCGTCGGGGAACGCACCTTTGCCGTGATGCAGGAGCGGGTCGACGAGGTTACGACTGTCGGCGATCCCGAGATCCTTGCAACCATGCGTTTTGTCTTCGAGCGCATGAACGTGGTGCTGGAGCCGAGCGGAGCCTCCGCCCTGGCCGCCCTTCTGGCGGGTCGCATTGATGTTTCCGGCCGCAGGGTCGGCGTCACGCTATCCGGCGGCAACATCGGGGTGGATCGTTTCGTCTCGCTGCTGAAGGCCTAGCGACCCGGGCGTCCGCCCTCCGCCGAGATTTCCCGCCAGCGGGCTGCCAAGACGCCGGCATCGGCCACCGCCGCCCGTCCCGACCGCCGCATAACCACCGTTCCTGCGTGATTGACCAGCAATGCAGTCGGCAGCGATCGGATCGGCGCGTCCGGGAGATCCGGGGCGCCCACTTCTGCCAGTCGCGGCTCAACCCCGGCCTGTCGTAGAGCCCTTTCGGCCGGCTCGCACAGCGAGCAGCCGGGACCGGTGACCAGGGTGACTCCCGCCGGCAGTCCCACGTCGCCTCCGACCGGGCGCCGCTGCCAGAGCGATACCAGCAACCAGGCGCCACCTCCCACCAGCGCCAGCAGGATGAGGCGCAGGCCCATCGCCTCCATCATCCCGTTGCCAGCTCATAGATGAGGCAGCCAACACAGATGCGAGTGGTGGCAGCCAGCAGCGCCAAAGCAAAGACCAGGAGGGCGATCGTCCAACCCGCCACAGCCCATCCCAGCCCGAGCAGCACACTCGCCAGCAACAGGAAGAGAAACCCTATCAGCTGGGCGAACCGGGGAGGAGCGGCCTCCTCGGTAATGGTGGTGCCCTGCAATCGGGGCCGGATCCAGCGCAAATAGGTCTGGGTGAACAAGCCCCAGGCGGGTCCCCCGAACCGGGTGGCAGCCAGGATTGCCGCGGTCACCGCTACCAGCGGCCACCATTGCGCTACGAAAGCCACGCCGATCAGACCCGCCACCATCGCCTGGTTGAAGCGAGGAACGTTGACGTCGACCCGGGCCGTCATGACCGGGCCAATGCGCTGGTCAGGTCCTCCTTGAGGTCCTCAACATCCTCCAGTCCGACCGACACTCGCACCACCCCATCGGTGATTCCTGCCGCCGCCCGGGCCTCAGGACCGATCCGGCGATGAGTCGTCGTGGCCGGATGAGTGATAAGCGACTTCGAGTCGCCCAGGTTGTTGGAGATGTCGATGATCCGGGTGCCGTTCAGGACCTGGAACGCACCTTCCTTGCCG
>JBPCTX010000082.1:0-6900 GCA_051011455.1 Acidimicrobiia bacterium
GCAGTAGCAGTCCGGGCCCTCTCCCTCATCGACTCCGGGCCAGGGAAGGGGGTTGTGCCCCCACTCGCCTCCGATGGCATTCGGCCCGGTGACGATGGCCCGGTTGACCGTGATCCCGCCACCGACGCCGGTTCCCAGAATGACGGCGAACACAGTGCCGTACGCGGCGCCCGCGCCATCGGTCGCTTCGGATAGGGCGAGGCAGTTGGCGTCGTTGGCGATCCGGACCTCTCGGCCGAGAGCATCCGCTAGATCGTGATCCAGGGCCCGTCCATTGAGAAGCGTCAGGTTGGCGTTCTTGATCAAACCGGAAGCTGGCGAGATGGCGCCCGGAGTCCCGACTCCCACAGTCCCGGCCGTTCCCAGCTCTGACTCGATCTCATTGACCAGGCCGATGACCGTACTGACCACATCTTCGTACGTCCCACGCCGGGTCGGCACCCGCCGCCTGATCAGCTCGCTCCCGTCATCCGACAAGGCGATCGCCTCAGTCTTGGTGCCACCCAGATCGATCCCGATTCGCATTGGCAAGAGGGTAGAGGGCCTGGCGGAGAGGGGAACGGTTGCGGAGGCTGCTTGGCAGCAGACAGTAAGCAGCAAGCAGTAAGCAGCAACTTGTTGGGCACCGCCTTCTGGCTGATAGCTGATAGCTGATTGCTGATGGCCAAAGGCCGGGGGCCGGGGCCCCCTACCATCAAGTCAATGGGTCCTCTGCACGACGTCACGGTGATAGAGCTGGGCGGGATTGGTCCGGTTCCGTTTGCGGGGATGTTGTTGTCAGATCTGGGGGCCTCGGTTGTTCGCATTGATCAGGTCGACGCCGCCGGAGGAAGCCGGGCGGACGAACCGCTGCTGCGGGGGCGGCGCAGTGTGGCCATTGACCTCAAGCAGTCGGACGGACGGGACCTGGCGCTACGACTGGCATCCCGCAGCGAGGCGCTGATCGAGGGTTTCCGGCCCGGAGTGGCCGAGCGACTCGGCGTAGGGCCCGATGAATGCCTGGCCGCTAATCCTGCGCTGGTTTACGGCAGGATGACGGGCTGGGGTCAAGACGGTCCGCTCGCCTCGGCCGCCGGTCACGACATCAACTACATCGCTCTCGCCGGGGTGCTGGACATGATCGGCCCGGCCGGTGGACCGCCGACCGTGCCTCTCAACCTGGTAGGGGACTTTGGGGGAGGGGGCATGTTGTTGGCTCTCGGCGTGGTCAGCGCGGTGCTGGAAGCCCGGTCCAGTGGCCGCGGTCAGGTAGTTGACGCCGCAATGGTGGACGGTGCCGCCCTGTTGTCCACAATGATGCACGGCTTCCTGGCTCAAGGGCTGTGGACGACTGAGCGAGGCTCCAATGTCCTTGACGGGGGAGCTCCCTTTTACGGGGTGTACGAGACCTCCGACGGTGGCTACCTCACGGTCGGGGCAATCGAGCCTGCGTTCTACCGCGAACTGGTGGCCCGCCTGGAGCTGGATGATCTTCCCGACCAATACGACAGGTCGCAGTGGCTCGAAGTCCGGCGCCGACTGGCTGAGACCTTCGCGACACGCCCTCTTGCCCACTGGCAAGAAGTCCTCGAGGGCACCGATGCCTGCTTCGCTCCGGTGCTCACTGTCGAGGAGGCTGCCGGCCACCCCCACAACCAAGCTCGCGGCACCTTTGTTGACGTGGCCGGAGTCCGGCAGCCGTCGCCCGCTCCCCGCTTCAGCCGCACGCCGGCCGGACTCCCGCAGCCACCTGTTGAGTCCGGTGCTTCAACCATGCAAGTACTGGCTGAACTGGGGTTGAGCGAGGATGAGGTTGCCGAGCTGCGGGCGAAACGGATCGTCGCCTAGCGGACGACGATTCGCCCGCGAACCGGTGGAGGGGCGGGTGAGCCTGTGAGCCAGCTCTCCAGATCGAAGACGCCGGCCGGCAGATCGAACTCTGAATCGGACAGCGGAAATCGCAAGGTCTCTCCCGCTGAGATCGAGATCTCGCGGATCGACATGTCAAACCCGAGGTCGGCGCTCCACTTGTAGACCTGCCCCCCGGTTTCCGGGTCGGTTAGCACCACATCGGCCGACTGGCCGCTGCCGAACGTGAGCCCGACCGATGTGGTGGAGCTGTTGGTCAACAGCGCCACAAACTCGACCGAGCCGGAAGTGACTTCGACCGGAACCAGGAGGCGGTAGGTGAGCCCGGTGGCGGCGTCCTTGCTGTTCAACTCGATGGCCTCAACCGTGAGTGTTCCGTCGGCCAGCTCGCCCCTGGCCCGGACCTGTTCGGCCCAGAAGACGTTTTGACTGAAGCCGATTCCGGCAATCTCGGTGATGTCGACGTTCTGCAAGCTGACCTGTTGTCCGCCGCACTGAGGTGGAAAGGACTCGAGAACCTCTTCACAGAGCCTGAGATCGTCGTCGGCAGGTCGCGCCCACAGGAATCCCTGGACCGCCACCAGGCCGCTGCGACCTTCTGCCTCGGCCGGAGTCAGCAGAGGGGCTCCGCCGACCGCTCCCTGCCGATCGCTGCTTCCGCAGGCTGCGACCGTCAACGCCAGACCCAGGGCCAGCACTGTGCCTCGCTTCATGATCCGACGGTCAACTTCCGCGCTCGCAGCTGTCCGCAGGCTGCATCAATGTCCTGGCCGCGAGTGTCTCGTAGCGTCACATTGGATCCGGCCTCAGTCAGCCGATCGATGAATCTGGAGGTGGCAGCCCGGCTGGGGGGAACGTCGGAAGTCAGCGGGGTTGGATTGAGGGCGATCACGTTGATATGAGCACGCAGCCGGCGGGCTATAGCGGCCAATTTGTTGGCCTGTTCCTCGGTGTCGTTGGTGCCGGCAATCAAGGTCCATTCCAGGGAGGCCCGCCGTCCCGTCTCGGCTACGAAGAACTCGGTGGCGGCGATCAGATCCTCCAGTGGGTACCGCTTGTTCAGCGGCACCAGGCGGCTGCGTAGCTCATCATCTGCGGCGTGCAGGCTGACTGCCAGGTTCACCCGCCACGGCTCGGCTGCCAATCGCCTGATGGCCGGAGCCACCCCCACCGTGGAGACCGTGATTGACCGTGCCGACATGCCCATGTCGCCGGTGAACCGATCGATAGCGACCTTGAGCTGCTGGTAGTTGGCCAGCGGCTCACCCATCCCCATGAAGACGATGTTGGTGATCCTCGGCGGTGACGAGCCCAGACCATGGGCACGCAGGTAGGCAGCCGCATAGGCGACCTGAGCAACGATCTCGCCCGCCTGCAGGTGGCGCTCGAAGCCGAACTGGCCGGTGGCGCAAAAGGTGCAGGCCATGGCACAGCCGGCCTGGCTGGAGATGCAGAGGGTGGTCCGCCGGGAGTAGCCCATCAGGACCGCCTCGATGCTGGCGCCATCCGGTGCCCGCATCAACCACTTGACCGTCCGGCCCGAGTCGGCGACCTGTTCGGTCTCGACCTCGAATGGCCAGAGTGTCAGGTCGCTGCGTAGTTCGAGCGGCAAATTGGTCATGGCCTCCGGTTCGAGGACCGGGGATTCGTACAACCAGTTTCGCAGTTGGTCGGCCCGGTAGGACGGCTGGTCGGGCCAGACCGAGTCGAGGTTGTCGGGAGGGATCAGGTAGAGCACCGCTACATCGTACGACGAGCCCGGCGGTGAGAGGCTCTTAGGCCTGCGTCCTGTCGCGGGCCTGGGCGATCCAGCCCTCCACGTCGGCCCGGGCATCGAAGCTCTCGTTGAGCGCCGCCGCGTCGGCTCCGGCCAGTTCGCCGAAGGAGGTGATCCCGAGGTCGAGGAGTTGTTGGGAGTATTTCGGACCGATGCCCTTGATCTCGGTCAAGTCGTCGACAGTGGCCGGTTCGGCCGGTGCCACCGGGTCGGGCACAGCCTTCAACTCTGGTCGACCGGCCCACTCACCTTCGGCAGGGGCCGGTTGTGGCTCGGAGCTCTGGCGGGCGTACCAGACGGCGCCTGCCACCGCACCGGCCAGGGTCAGGAAACTCAAAACGCGCTTCATGCCCTAGACGATAGTCGGGCGCCTAAGGAGCGGTTGTGGTGGTGGTCGGCGGCAAGGTGGTGGTGGTCGGTGGGACCGTGGTGGTGGTCGAGGTGGGGGCAGTGGTAGTCGACGTGTCCGGGACGGTCGTTGTAGTGGTGGTGGAAGGTGGTACCACCGAGCCGTTGCCCCAGCAGCCGATGGAGGCGTTCCAGTGCTTCCAACCGCCGTTGGAGTACACCAGCCAGGCGGCAACCGCGGTGTTGGCGGCGGGATCGTAGATGTTGCTCGCCGGTACCCCGGCAGCTTCCGACCTGGCCGACCAGTAGCGGGGTATGTGTTGGAAGAGTCCGGCCGCCCCGCTCGTGCGGTTGGTGGCACCGGGGTCGTAGCGGCTCTCGCACCACACAACCAGGACCGCCCGCTCAACGTCCTGGGGCTGGAAGTAGGCCCCGACCAGCGCGTACACCTCATTCGACGGCAAGGGAGCAAAGGTCCTCGGCGGGGTGGTCGTCGGGGGCGTCGTCGTCGGCGGTGTGGTCGTTGTGGTTGTGGTGGTCGTTGTGGTTGTGGTGGTCGGTGGGATCGTCGTCGTTGTCGTCGGCGGCACCGTGGTAGTGGTGGTCTCGGGCGCGGCCAGGCTCAGCATGTCCTGCGAGAAGCCGAATGCCGCCTGCCGCCCGGCGGCAGCGCCGATGTCCGATGGGAGGGTGGCTGCGGCTTCCGCCTCGATGGAGGCTGGTGCGGATGTGGGCGCGGCGGCACCACCTAGTTCGGAGCTAGGTGAAAAGGCCGCGAACGCAGCCACTGCGAGGAGAGCGATCACCACCCAGGTGGCAAACGCCAATAAACGTGTAAACCTCACGCCCGTAAACTTTCGAGTCCTAAACAAAAGACCCACGATGCGCCAGCATGCGTGGAATCGTATGAAGGCTAGGCCGGATTCCGGCGGCAAACCACATCGCGAAAAACAGAACAGCCGCCGCCCCGAGTCGACGTTACATGTCCATGGGTGAATTCCCTTCCTCAGGGAAGGGTGGCCGAGCGAAGCGAGGTCGGGATGGGTCTCCCCGCTGTCGCATCTGATGCGCCAGCAAGCAGTAGGCAATAGGCACCCGCCTGCCGGGAACCACCGTCTGGCTGATAGCTGACGGCTGACAGCTGACAGCTGTGGGCTCACTACCCTCAAGCGCGATATGAAAGTCGACCAGTATTTGACCGCGGATTCCATTGCGGCGGGGGCTGAATACGCGGTTTGGGCGGAGTCGTTGGGTTTCGATGGGCTCTTCACAGCCGAGACCGGACATGATCCATTTCTGCCGATCGCGGGCGCGGCCGGACGAACTGAGTCGATTCAGTTCGGTACCGCCATTGCTGTGGCCTTTGCCAGGTCGCCGATGACGGTGGCCTACACCGCCTGGGACCTGGCCGAGGCCACCGATGGCCGGTTCCTGCTCGGCCTGGGAACTCAGATCCGCGCTCACATTGTTCGGCGCTTCAACATGCCTTGGTCAAGTCCCGGGCCCCGACTCCGCGAGTACATCGGTGCCTTGCGTGCCATCTGGGATACCTGGCAGACCGGCAGTGCTCTCTCATTCGCAGGTGATTTCTACGAGTTCAAACTGATGACGCCGTTCTTCTCGCCGCCGGCGATGCCCCATTCCGACATCCCGATCTACATTGCCGGGGTCGGCGAGTACATGTGCCGGGTGGCAGGTGAGGTAGCCGATGGCTTCCACGTTCATCCTTTCCATACGCTTCGCTACTTGAGTGAGGTGGTGATGCCCAACATGCAGAAGGGCGCCGACCTGGCCGGCCGCTCCCTTGACGACATCGAGCTGGTCAGCGGAGCGTTCGTCATCACCGGACACAACGAGGAGGAGGTGGCCGCCTCCCGGATGGCCGCCAAGCTGCAGATCGCCTTTTACGCCTCGACCCCCGCCTACCGGGGTGTGCTCGACCTGCACGGCTGGGACTTCGGACCAGAGCTGACGGCGATGAGCAAGCGAGGGGATTGGATGGCCATGGGCGAGGTGATCCCCGACGAGGTGGTAGATGAGGTGGCGGTGACCGCTCCCCTCGACTCTCTCGGATCGGCCGTTCGGGCCAAATACGATGGTCGACTCGACCGTGTCGGGTTCTACTTCTCCGATTTGCCGGGTCAGCCGCCACTGGTCCCGCTCGATGACGAAGAGTGGGCGGTCCTGGTGGCCGGCGTGCACGGATGACGCGGCTGCTCGTCGTTCGTCACGGTGAGGCGGCCGGCAATCGTGAACGCCGTTTCATCGGCCAAACTGACGCGCCCCTGACCGATGTCGGGCGCGATCAAGTGAAACGCCTCACGGTGAGGCTCTCTGAGCTGCCCATCACCCGGGTCGTGTCCTCCGATCTGCAGCGGGCGGCCAACACGGTGGCGCCGGCCGCCGACCTGCTCGGGCTGGAGGTTCATCACGACAAGAGGTTGCGCGAGATCGCAAACGGAGAGTGGGCCGACCTGGTGGCTGAGGATGTCGCAACTCGCTGGCCCGATCTGTGGTCCCGTTATCGGGATGGGGAGGACGTAGCGCGGCCGGGGGGTGAGCGCTGGACCGACGTCCAAGTGCGAGCAGTTGCAGCCATCGAAGATCTGATTGGCGGCCTGGACGGTGATGACACGGTTCTGATCGGAACCCACGCCGGCCCCGCCCTTGGAATCATCCGCTGGGCGGTCGGGCTTCCTCCTCATGGCAGCGTCTGGTCCGGCCCGTTCGGTGCTCTTCACAACACCTCGATCAGCACCATCTCGCTTCCCGGCCCCCGCCTCCACACCGTCAACGACACAGGCCATCTTGCAACAAGCGAAGGTTTGTTTGTGTGATCGGCTGTCGCCGATCGGCTTTCAGCTTTCAGCTTTCAGCTTTCAGCTTTCAGCTTTCAGCCAGAACGCGCCCTTATGAGGCATGTTGCT
>JBPCTX010000083.1:0-3662 GCA_051011455.1 Acidimicrobiia bacterium
ATCAGTACGAGCGCCCGGACCAGCCGGGCAGGCTGGAGGACTCGCATGCGACGGTCAGTGCTACTCACATCTCTAACCCTTCTCGGCGTACTCGTACTCGCTGCCTGTGGAGGCGACGACGGGGGAGCCCAGACCACCACGACAACAACGATGGCAGACCAGGCCACAACGACGACAACGCGGGCACCAACCGGTCCCGTCGAGATTCCTGACTTTCCTTTCCCGGTACCGGATGGTGCCACGAGAGTCCTCGCCTCTGAGGAAGGATTTCTCGAACTTGAGTACCCGGGCGCCGACGCAGAGCAGATCGCAGCGTTCTACCAACAGTGGACGACCGAGCAGGGTTCATGGACGGCGTATGAGGTAGATTCAGAGCCCGGGGTGATTGCCAGCTTCTTTGATGACAATCAAAATGGGATCGACATCCTGCGCGAGACACCAGAGACCGAAACCATTGTCATCCTTTCAGCTCTTGGCGGCTAGGGAGCGTCGGAGGACCCTGGTTTCACCAGCGATTTGCTGTGGGCGGTCCGCCCTTATGGCCGATGGCTGCCGGACGGAGCCCGGCCAGTAGGATCCCAGCACTGAGATAGAGGGAGCGGGCGAATTGCGATTGACGAATCAGAAGCAGCGGATCACAGCGCTGCAGCAGGTGCCGTTGCTGGCGGGGTTGAGCCGGGCGGTACTTGGCGAGTTGGCTCACCGGGCTGAAGAGGTAGAGGTGCCGGCCGGCGCATACCTGACGCGGCAGGGGGCAGTCGGTGGTGAGGTGTATGTGATCCTCGATGGCACCTTCGTTGTGAGGCGGCACACCCGCAAGATCGCCACCCGCAAGAAAGGTGACGTCTTCGGGGAAATGTCTCTGATCGACGGTCTGCCCCGCAGTGCCAATGTGGTGGCCGAGACCGACGCGGCGGTCCTTGTCGTTCACAAGAAGGACTTCGAGCAGTTGCTGGAGATCCCCCGGGTTTCCCGAGCCGTGATGCGCACCCTGGTGGCTCGTCTGCGTGAGGCCGACGAGAAGATTCTTGAGTAGCGCCCGAGCAACCGACTAGCGGTGCCCGGATTCGGGCTACGGATCGGTTCGCCTCCTAGCCTTCGGATGTGCCGGCAGCCGGGGCGACTAACTGGTTCCGATGCCGCCCGGTGTGACCGCCTGCTTGACCTCGCTCAGGGCGCTCAGCAGCTCCCGACTGGCCCACAGCAACACGAAGAACATGATCGCCAACACGATGATTGTGAGGGCCCAGCGGATCCGGTAGCGGGTTAGCTGCTTGGGGTCCTCGACGTAAGTGAGAGGTAGCGCTGTGATTGGACGCTCGGCCGGCTTGGCACGGGTCGGTCGCCTCATCACCGGTCGCCGTTTGGTGGGCTCGGCTTGGGCAGGTTCGGCTGCCACCGCCGCCGTCACCAACTCCGGCTCCTCAGCCTCCGGTGCAGCAGCTTCTTCCATCAGCTCGGCCAGTTCGCTGTCGATGTCGTCTGTCGACGGGTCGGCATCCGGGACCTCCGCCTCCGGTACCGGTATCGGAACTACGGCTACCGCCGGTTCCTGTTCGTCTGACTCCGGTTCGTCTGACTCCGTCTCCGACGCGGCCTCGGCAGCCTCCGCCTCGTCTGACTCCTGTTCTGACTCCGCCACTACGGCGGGGGGATCGACTTCCGGTGGCTCTACTTCGGCAGGCTCTTCCTCGGCGACCGTCGGCTCCTCTTCGGGTCCGCGCAGGGCAGCGACGGGACCGGTGCTGTCGGTGAGGTCCTCGTCGAGTTCCTCGTCGGCGGCTTCGGGCACTGGATCCACTTCCATAGCGGGCATCAGGTTGACGGCCTTCTCGGGAGCAGATTTGATGGAGACGCCGGCCATGGCCGCCAGGTCGTTGGCCGGAACCTCAAGGAGGTTGGCGAGGGCAACCAGATTCTCCGGCTTCGGCTTGGTTCCGCCGCTCGACCAGTTGGATACGGTGATCGTGGACACGCCGACCCGGTCGGCGACATCGCCGAGGGTGAGCTCGAGTTCCCGCCGCCGGGACGTGATGAATTCTGCGAACGAACTAGCGGCCATGCCTGTCCTTGCCGTGAGCGGTCAGAATAGGCTCACGGGACGGATAGGCCACGATCTTCGGGATGTCGGAACATCTCGAGGTCGACCGGCGACCCGGCTACAAGGTCACCTTCGCCGACCGGGATGACGGCCAGTGCATCCGCCGAGGCCAGCGCCGACAGCACGTTCGAGTCCTGTCCTCCGCTGGTCCGGGCATGAGCGATCGCACCATCCCATTCCAGTGCGACTCGGACGAACACCGTCTTCTCCGGGTTCGTTCTCACGTCCTCGTCCAGCACACCCCGCAGTCGCGGGCGGAACAGGCGGGGAGAACCCATCATGTGGAGCAAGGCGGGCCTCACGAACTGCTCGAAGGCGACGAACACCGAGACCGGATTACCGGGCAGCCCGAAGAGGGGGGTTCCGTCGATCATGCCGAAGGCGAACGGCTTGCCCGGCTGCATGGCCACCTGCCAGAACTCGATGCCACCCAACTCGGTGAGAACAGCCTTGACCAGGTCATATTCGCCCATCGAGACGCCGCCCGACGTCACGATGGCGTCGGCCTCCCGGGGAGCTCTGGCCAGGGCTGCCCGCAGCTCGTCGGCATCGTCACCCACGATGCCCAGATCCACTACATCGACGCCCAACTCGGCCAGTACGTTGACCAGGACCAGGCCGTTGGTGCCGCGAATCTGGCCGGGCGAGAGCACTTCTGTCTCGTAGGGCACCAGCTCGTCTCCGGTGGAGACCACAGCTACCCGGGGTCGTCGGCGCACCGTCGGCGTGGCTGCCCCGACCGAGGCCAACACACCGAGGTGGTTGGGTCCGAGTCGAGTGCCGGCATAGACGACCGTGCTCCCGGCCGCGATGTCACCACCGGCTCGCCGGACCGAGGTTCCGAGGGGAGCTCCGGCGTTGATGGTCACCGAGTCATCGGCGGGAGTGGTGTCCTCAACCCGGATGATGGTGTCGGCTCCGGTTGGCATTGGCGCCCCGGTCATGATCTTGATGGCCTGCCCGGCTTCCAGATCCATAGTCGGCGCACTTCCTGCCGGGACATCTTCGATCACAGGCAGGTCGACGGGCACTTGTGTGACGTCGGCGGCCCGAACCGCGTATCCATCCATCGCCGAATTGTCGAAGGGTGGAATGTCGTGGCCGGCCGCGACATCTTCGGTCAGGACCAGGCCCAGGCACTCCGCCAGGGGAGCGGCTATGGCGGGGAGTGGCGGAACTGTGTCGAGAACCTGACGTTGGGCTTCAGCGAGCGGGCGCATAACCGAAGACGTTACCTTGCCTGAAGCCGGTAACCCGTTGCCCGTTGCCCGTTGGTAGCGCTGTCTGCTGTCTGCTGATGGCTGATGGCTGATGGCTGATCGCTGATTCGCGGAGGCGGACGGGAATCGAACCCGCCAAGGAGCTTTCACCCCTTCACCGGTTTTGAAGACCGGGGAGCCCACCAGGCACTCAGACGCCTCCCAGTGGTTGGTGAAGGGTAATGGTGGCCTTGTTGTGTGCAGTTGCGAAGCAACTGCCTAGCTGTCTCTCTGCCCCGCCCTTGAGGGCGGGGTGGCTCCGCCATAGGCGGAGACGGGGTGGGGGATGCACTGAACTCTGT
>JBPCTX010000084.1:0-6314 GCA_051011455.1 Acidimicrobiia bacterium
ACCCGGTCCTCGACCCCTTCTGGGAGGTAGCGCAAGACAGCCAGGTCGTCTTGGTGCTCCACCCTTACAACCCGCTCCCACAGCGTGGCCTTCGCCGGTACTTCCTCTCCAATGCCATTGGAAGACCGGCCGAGACAACCATCGCGATCGGCCACATGATCTTCGGAGGCGTCTTCGAGCGGTTCCCGCAGCTGAGGGTGTGCGTTGTCCACGGCGGCGGGTTTCTCCCCTATCAAATCGGACGGATGGACCAGGCGTTCAAGGCCAAACCCGAACTGGCCGCAACCAACCTCACTCGCCTGCCCTCAGACTGGGAACGGCACCTCTACTACGACACCGTGACACACAACCCCGAGGTCCTGCGGTTTCTCATCGATCAGGTAGATGTTGGTCATGTGGTCATGGGGACCGATTATCCGTTCGAGATGGGAGATGCCCGCCCGGTTGACACGGTGGCATCCATTCCCGGACTCGACGAGGACGAACGCCGGCTGATACTCGAAGGGAACGTGACCGGTCTCCTCGCCGGCATCCAGCGCTAAGCCTGCCGCTGCTGCCCAAACCATCTCGTCTCGGGCAGGAAAAAGGCCACGGCCAGACCGGTCGCTGCCAGCAGTCCCGCCAGCGGGAGAACCGCGGCAGCCGTGCCGTAACTCTCGAAGACCCGGGCGATGACCACCGGGCTTATGACCAGACCGAGGTCCCCGGCGAAGCGGAAAGGACCCAGGCGGCGGCCCACGCTGGTTCCGAGGGAGAAATCCGCCATGATTGTGGCGGCCACGCCGATCCCGAGCGAACTCACGCCCATCACCACAATGGCGGCCAGCCACGTCGCCGTGCTTGACGCTACGGCCAGCAGGGCGACTCCGATCGCCTGACCAATCAGCCCGGGGACGAGCGCGCTTTTCCGGGACACACGATCGGAGACCTGGCCGCCCACGATGGAGCCGACCAGCCGGGCGACTCCGCCCAACCCGAGTGCCAGGCCGATGATGCCGGAGGAGAGCCGCAGTTCATCATCACCGATGATCGGAATCAGGGTTTGGGTCAGCGCCCCGAGGCTGGCAAACATCGCAAAAGGCACCAGGTACAGCAGCCCGAGATAGCGGGCCGGGATTGCGGGACCACCGGGTGGGACCGGTACCTGGGCCGGGGCCGGATTACTCTCCGCAGGCCGGCGGCCGCGGACCATCAAGCCAACGGAAACGCCAACCGCGAGGGCACCGGCTGTGGCAAGCGCAACCCGCCATCCCGCCAGGCTGCTGATGAGGCCCCCCATCGTCGGCCCAATCGCCTGGCCGACCAGCAAGCCTGCCGCGAAGATCGACACCGAGGCGCCCCGGCGGGCATGAGACGTCGCGGACGAAAAGTGCGTCAGGCCCGTGGTGTTCGTGAGGGCCGAGCCCAGTCCAAGCAAGAAGCTGGCCACAAACGCCACCAGCGCCCCAGGTGCTACCGCAAACAGGAAGCTGGCAAGCCCGACCAGCATGGCGGATCTGACCATCATCTTGCTGGCCCGGATTTTGTCGGCCATCCGACCGGCCGGGATGTCGGTTATCAACCGGCCGAGAGCAAACACCGTCGTCAGAGCGCCGAGGTCGGCCGCCGACATCGAGAGATCATCGGCAATCTCGGGCAACAACGGGACCCGGAAGAAGGCGGCCGTTGTGAGGGCCAGCATGGTCAGGCCGATCGGCAGAGACTTGCGGAGCAGCGGCTCGGCCGACCCCGGTTTTGATGGGTGGGTGGACATGGGGCAGGAAGCGTACCGGCTAGAGCCCCAGGTATTCCGGTCGCATGTTCGGCCCGACATCGGACCTATCGTTGGATCATCCACCAGGAAGGACGCCGTGAATCCGAGAGCCGCCCTCGACCCAGAGCATGTCGTCATCACCGAGGAGGTCGCCGGGTCCGACATCCCGGTGCATCTCACTTACGTTGAGACCCGCGACGGCCTCTACACCCCCATCGGTCTTCGCCAACCGGCCGGCGCCGGCCCGTTCCCGGTTGTGCTGCTGGCGTCGGGAAACGGTGGAGAGGGAATGGGCTGGATCCGGGAGTGGGTAAGCACCCGCGGATTCATCATGGATCGGCTCCTGGAGGCCGGATACGCCTGTGCATGGATCCGATACCGGACCGAGGTGGAGCTGGGCTACCACCACGGCGGCGAGCTGGTCGTCGATGGGCGACAGGGCCGGCAGATGTTCAATCGCTCACCGCTCGAGTACGAGGATGAGATCGACATCATCGAATACGTCAAGACTCTGGCCGACATCGACGCCGACCGCGTGGGACTGATCGGGATGAGCCATGGAGGCGAGATGGTGCTCAAGATCTGCTCGGAGTATCACGGTGCGGCCGTGGCGGTGGCCAGCGAGCCGGCCGCCCATGAGTTTCTGGCCCTCACGCCTGATGAGACGGTCACCGTCAACGAGGAGACTCAACTCCGCAACATCGAGGCAATGCAGATGGCTGAAGTCGCCAAGGTGAGGGCCCGAATCGACGAGCCGGTTGCCGTCCAGCGGGTCTCAACGATTCAGACCCCGATACTCGTGATGGGCCGTGAAGACGATCACCTGCAGGGCATCTTCCGCACGTCCTACGACCTGCTCGAGGAAGCTGGCAAGGAGGTCGAGTGGGTGTCGTTCGACCATCCGCTGCACGGCTACATCTTCCCGGTGCGCGGCGAAGACGCTGCCTACCACGTCGATGCGGTCCAGGAAGAGGCGATAGCGACGGTCATCGCCTATCTCGACCGCTACCTCGCCGACTGAACCGGACGGCTCTAGCCGAGCTTCTCCCGAATCCACTGGAAGGACCCGGGGCCCCACTCGGACTGGTACTTGAAGGCACAGTGGCCGGCGTCTGCATACACACGAGCTTCGCGACCGGATACCGGGCCGTGTTCGAGCATGAAGTAGATGTTGCCGATGGGCGCCAGGTGGTCATGTTTCCCGTTGATCATGAGTACCGGCATGGTGATGTTGTCGAGGATCCCGAGCTCTGAGAGCGCCCAGCGCGAGAACTGCTCCTCGTTCTTCTCGCGCGACCACGGTGGAAAGGATGGCGGTCCGCCCGGCTCACCGAACACGAACTCGGAGCGGCGGTTGAGGACCGCTACGTACGCATCGAGTTCCTCGTCCGACATCCGGTATCCAAAGGGATGGCCGGCATTCGCCACTACCGCCTTCACCGCCTCCGGATATGTCCCGGCCAGTTGCATCACCGAGTAGCCGCCCCGGCTGATTCCGAAGGCCGCAACCCGGTCCCCGTCGACTTCAGGTCGAGCTGCCAAATAGTCGACTGCGGCTTTCCAGGCCTTGACCGACGAGGGATCCCATGGGAACGGATTCTCCCCGGTTCCCGGCCCATCCATTACGAGCGAGGCGAGGCCATTGTCGAGCGCCAGCTCACCCGCCCAACCCCGGTCCTCTTTGAAGACGTCGGCTCCGCACATGATCAGGACGGCCGGGACGGGATTGTCCGGCCCCGACCCGGGCGGCGCCCGGAAGTGGGTCGTAATCGCCTGGCCGTCACACTCGACGTCGACCACCTCAAGCGGTGGATCGAGGTGCAGGCAGGCCTTGCGATACGCCTCTGCGCAATCGGCGCTGATCTCGGCCTTCAGGGGAGTGATCTCGCCGGGGAACCGCCCGATGGCGTAATAGGTCTTGGCCTGCAGGTAGGCACGGCGGGCCCCATCGGTGTCCCCCGCCCGCTCCAGTTCATCACCGGCCTCCTCGTGGACCTTCCCCGCCTCACGCCAGATCGGCACCCACTTGTCGTCGGTGGTCGCATCCAACCGTCCGACCACTCTCTCCAGCTCTCCGATGTCATCGATCATCGAGAACCACCGCCGGTAGAAGCCGCCATGTTCGACGACGAAGGGGTCTTCGCTGGGGGCAAAGCCAAGTTCAACTGTCATGTCATGCTCCGGTGCGTCGGCTGGATTGAGTCTGCTGCTTCTGGATTGAGTCTGCAGCTTCGGCGGTCATCGAAGAACCGCTTCGGTCATCCGGGCGGCCAGCTTCTCATCCGGCTCCAGGATGTAGATCCCGCCGGTGACCCGATCGGTTATGTAAACGAGGTGGTCTTCACCCACCCATACGTCGTTGATCTGGATTGCCTGCTGGCCAGGCGGGCAGGCGGGGATGTAGGAGGCGATTTCAACCGGCGCAGTGGGCTCGGCCAGGTCGTAGACGCGGAGGCCGGCGTTGAAGTAGGTGGCGAACATCAGCTCCTCGCTGCGATAGCTACCGGGACGGTTCTCATGCAAGCAATGGGCTCCGAATCGCAGTCCCCGGTCACAGAAATCGCCCTCCGGCTCAGGGCAAATCGCAACGACTTTCGGTTGCCGTTCGTCGGAAATGTCCACCACTCTGACCATGTGAGGGGGACCGTCGCAGCCGTCTGTGGTCGCCTCGTCGGTGATGACTAGGAGATCTCGACCCGGGAGAGGCAGGCAGGTGTGAGTCTCTCCGCCTTCATCCCAATTGAGATGCGACACAACGGTCGGCTCCGATAGCTCCGTCAGATCGAGGATCACCAGGCCGCCATCCCAGAACCCCACGTAGGCACGATCTCCCGCCACCATCGCATGGTGCGTGTTCCAATCTTCGCCCTCGGGCCAGCCGGGCGTCTCCCCTCCTGCCGTCCACTGCCCCGGCCACCACCAACGACCTACTTCGGTCGGATGCTCTGGATCGAGCAGGTCGACGATCATCCAGATCCGATCAGTGAACCCGTCCGGGGTAGCCGACAGATAGGCGTACCGGCCTCCTTCGTAGACGATCCGGTGTACGCCCCGCCCGGTCGACTCCCAGAACCCGATCTGCTTGGGATCAAAGGGATCGGCCAGGTCGTAGACGGCCATCCCGGCCGACCACTTCTCGTCACTACGGAATCGCTCGTGGTTGGTGAGGAGGAGACCATCGGCGACCTGCACTTTGTGGGTGTGGCTGTTGGCGGGTGCCCGCCACTGTCGAACCAGTCGCGGGGAGGTGTGGTCCGAGACATCGAGAATGGAGGTACCCATGCCGCTGGGACCGAAGTGACCAACGTAGAGCACGTCGCCGGCCCTCATTAGTTGCATGCCGTCGCCGCTGCCACCCAGATCTGAGTGCCCGGCAAGGGCAAAACCGTTGGTCTCCTCAGCGCTCACAACGTGTTGCTACCACAAGAAACCGCCGCCGCGAAACCCGACCGCCCCCCGGGTGAGCGAGTCTCCAGTAATTGACGACAGGCGTGAGGTCGCGTATCTTCATCCGAACGTGCAAACGATTGCGCTTTGGCATTAGGGCATTCGCAGGACCAGGGAGGAACCATGACACGGACGCGATTGGGATTCGATCGATCACGCTGGAGGGCCCTACTTGGTCTCATGCTGGCATTGGCGCTGGTAGCCGCTGCCTGCTCAGGCGACGATTCGAGCGACTCCACGACTGCTACAACTGCCGATGGACCCACTGCCACCACCCAGGGCGGAGGCGATGACGAAACCACCACGACCACGGCAGGGGAGACCCCCGGTGGCGTCAATAATCCCGACGTGTTCGTCCACGCCGCAGACGATGAGCCGACCACGCTCGACCCTGCTCAGGTAGAGCCGGGCGAGGGTGGCGAAACCATCATTCTCCAGGTGTATGAGCGTTTGCTCGAGATCGGAAACTCCGGTCCCGATCCGGTTCCCAGCCTGGCCACCGAAGTCCCGACCGTCGAGAACGGACTCATTTCGGCCGACGGAACGGTGTTTACCTTCCCGATCCGTGAAGGTGTGACGTTCCACGACGGGACTGCCCTCACTGCCGACGACGTGCTCTACTCCTGGGATCGGGCCATGACGATGGACCTGCCCGACGGTGCCGCCGGTGTCCTCAGCGACACGGTGGACAGCATGCAAGTGGTCGATGAGTTCACGTTTGAGGTCACCTTGCAAGAGCCGAACGCAGCTTTCCTCAACGCGGTTGTGCCAGCGATGGTCTCTTCCATCGTCAGCCAGGACGCGGTCGAGGCCAACGGCGGCGTCGTGGCGGGTGAGTTCAACGAGTACATGTCCGGCAACCCGGTCGGCACCGGTCCCTACTCTTTCATTTCGTGGAACCGGGGCGAGGACCTTCAGTTCTCGGTCTACGACGGATACTGGGGAACGCCGGCCAATCTCGATCTCCGCGTCGAGATCGGCGCCAGCCCCGACATCCGGGTGCTGGGCCTGAGAGCCGGTGACTACGACACCATCGAAGCCGACCCCTCCTTCATCGGCGACGTCGAGGGAGCAGAGGGCGTAACGGTCGACGGCGGGGGCCTCACGGTCGAGC
>JBPCTX010000085.1:0-3777 GCA_051011455.1 Acidimicrobiia bacterium
GGGACCCATCAGGATCTCCACGCCGTCACCCTCGACCAGCTTCCTGGCTGCCTGAGGCTCACCAATCTGGCCGATGTCCTGGCTCAACTGCTCCAGTGGCCTTCCCAGCGGGGGGGACGCGTTGATCTCGTCGATCACGAACTGCATAGCACCGTCGAACCAGGGTCCGACCTCGGCGAATGCGCCCGAATGGAAGGTCATGTGTCCGACCAGGATCGGCTCTCCGGACATATCGTCTGCCGGAGCAATCGTCGTCGCGCCTGCCGGAGCGGTCGTCGTCGCGCCTGCGGGAGCGGTCGTCGTCGCGCCTGCATCGCTGTCATCATCGCTGCCACACGCTGATGCGACCAGCGCGAGCGCTAGGAGCACCGCCAGCATGCGCCAAGCGGGTCTTGATTTGCGTCTCATTCTTCTTTCTCCTCACTTCCTGTCTACTTGTTGCTTGTCTCGCTGCGGGGGGAACATCTAAAGCTTGTAACCCTCCTTTAACGCCTCCATGTCCACGTTCTCCGTGGTCTCGATGAGAAAGATCTCGCCAAGACTCAGCACCATCACCCTGTCGGCGATGGCGAGAGACTTGGCGGCGTTTTGCTCTGCCAACATGATGCTGACATCGCGCTTCTCATGGATCTCTTGAATCCTGGCAAAAAGGCTGTCGACGTACTTGGGGGCCAGCCCGGCCGTTGGCTCGTCGAGCAGGATCAGGTCCGGATCCTGCATAAGGGCCCTTCCGACCGCGACCATCTGCGACTCTCCTCCACTGAGTGTCCCGGCCTTCTGGTTGATCCTGGCTGCGACATCAGGGAAGAGCTCGAAGATCTCATCCAGCTGCTCTTGTCGCGATCGCGAGCTGACGAGGCTGCCAATCGAGAGGTTTTCGGCAACGGTGAGATCGGCGAACACGTTCTCCTCCTGCTGAACGTACGCCAGCCCCTGTGCTGCCAACGCGAACGGCGTCTCGTTCGAGACATCAACGCCCTTGAACCTGAGCTCACCCCCGGTCAGAGGGAGCACTCTTGCCAAGGTCTTCATGAGGGTGGTCTTGCCGGCGCCGTTGGCTCCGAGGACGGCGAAGATCTCGTGGCCGACTTCGAAGTCGAGACCCTTGAGGACCGTTATGTCATCGTAGCCACTGGTCGCTCGTTTGATCTCGAGCACGTTCTCAGACATGGCTGGTTCCCAGGTACTTCTCGGCCAAGGTGCTGTTCGACCTGATCTCCTCGGGCGGCCCCTGGACCAGGATCTGGCCCTCCGCCATGAAATGGACGAACTCACAGACCTCCCAGATCAGATCCAGATCGTGCTCGACGATCAGGATGGTCATGTCCTCCTCGACGGTCTTTCGCGCCATCAACTCCATGACCTTGCGGGTCTGGTCCTCAGGCAAGCCCGCGGTCGGCTCATCCATGAGGAGGAACTTGGGCTTGAGTACGAGGCAGCGCACGATGTCCAGCAGCTTCTTCTCGCCCGCGGAGAGAGCTCGCCCATCCGGATCCTCGAAGCGGAAGTACTCCAGGTAGCCGTCGATCTCCTCCTCGGTCTGAGCCCGAAGCTTCTTCTCGCTGAAGAAGTTGTAGAACCGCTCCTGTTGGGAAGATGCAAGCGCCAGCAGCAGAGAGTCCTTGATGGTGAGGCTCTCGAAGTCCTGGATCACCTGGTTGGTCTTGACGATCCCCAGCCGGGCGATCTCCTCCACCCTGCTCTCCGAGAGTTCTATCTCACTGTTGTTGGTGTAGTACATGACATGCCCGCTATCCGCTCTCACACCGTGGGTGATGAGTTTCATCAGGGTTGTCTTGCCGGCTCCATTCGGACCGATCAGGCCTTCAATTCCATGGCTGCCGAGGACCAAATCCGGGATATCGACCACGGTTCTTCCACCGTAGGTCTTCGTGATGTCCCTGAGATGGAGCGTCTTGGGCACTTCGGTTCCGTGATCTCCCAAGGCAGACGCCACCGAGTTGTTCGCCATGCGCTACCTGGCCCCTCGCTCGCCGAGGACGCCCCGCGGCCTGAACATGATCACCAGCACCAGGGTGAGTCCGTACAGCATCAGCTTCAGATCAGGGATGTAATTGGACCACCCCTTTGGGATCGGCACGTATGACTCGATCACGATGTCGAAGAGACCGGCGGTCAATAGCACTCCGACGAGAGCCCCCATCACCCGGGTCTTGCCTCCAAGGATCAAGGCGATCCATACGACGAAAGTGAGCCCGGGGCCAACCATGCGTGGAACCAGGAACTGGTTCATTGTTCCGTACATCACGCCAATCAGGCCCATCACCGCGGAGCTGATGGTGAAGAAGATCAGCTTCTCCCTGAAGGTCCGCTTGCCGAGGCTCTTCGCGAGCGGCTCGTTGTCCCGAATGCTCAACATCAGCCGACCGTACGGGGTGCTCTGAAGTCTGTATGCGTAGAACATGATCGCGGCCGCCAGGAGGACCGTGAGGCCCAGGAAGACCCTCGGTGTGTCGCTCCCGACATCGAACGGATACCGGAGAGTGCCAAGGCCCACGACCCCGTTGGTCAACCACTTCTCAGTCGTGACGAGGTGCGCCACAATCGTCGCGAACGCCAGCGTGCTTACGAGAACCGCCTCGTCGTCCAGCTTCAGGATCACCCCACCCAGGAGGAGGCCGGCGACGCCCGCCGCCAGGATTCCCACCACCATCGCCGCGAAATAGGGCCAGTCGTACTGAACCTGCAGCGCGCCGAATGTGTACATGCCGAGGCCGACGAAGCCAACGACCCCGAAGTTGACGATTCCTGCGCGTCCGAACTGGAGGTGCAGGAGCGCGGCCAGGGCCACGAACACCGCAATAGACGACAGACTGAAGATGAGATAGGCCGACATTATCTATCCATCCTTCACCACTCGTCTTCGAAGCTGCGGCATAGTGCCTCTCCACCACAGGGCTGCGATAAAGAGCGCCAACGCCGCGGACTGCGCGTGCAACGGCTTGGAGACGAATGTGATGGCCGATATGACGATGCCCATGGCGATCCCTGCCACCACCGCTCCCCGCATGTTCCCGACTCCTCCGATGATGGCGATGGTCATGACGATCAGGATGATCTTCCATCCGAGGTCGTACTCAACGAAGGCGAAGACCCCGTAGAAGACACCGGCCAGGCCACCCGCCACTCCTCCGGAGAACCAGATCAGGATCGAGACCTTCGTCGGGTTGATTCCGCTCACCAAGGCGAGGTCCTCGTTGTTGGCGAGACCCCTCATCTGCTCCCCATAGCTTGTCTTGTGGATGAAGAGGTACAGGGCTGTCGCAATCAGTGCGACCAATGTCAGCGCAACGATCTGGTGAGATGTGACGAGCATCCCGAAGATTTTCACGAAGGACGGCGGCGTGACATCGAAGTTGTGGAGTGAAGGTCCGACCACCAGCCTCGTGCCATGCCGCATGAGGAACGACAGGCCCACCGACATAACGATCAACTCGGTCTGGCCAGCACCTCTCTTCAGGGCCGGCCGATAGACGAGGAGATAGGTGATGACGCTCACGAACCCAGCCATGACTGCAGCCGGGATGATTGTGAGATAGAAGTTCAGCCCGAACAGGTTGTTGAACATGACCGCGAAGTAGGCGCCCAGGGTTACGGTCTCCGCATACGCAACGTTGATGAATCCGTTGAGGTAGTAGATCAGGGAGAAGCCCATCGCCGCGAGAACCAGCGGGCCAGCGTCGAAGAGACCAATAACGGCAGAATCCACCAGCATCGACATCAGGCCACTCCCGGGCCACGCACGAAGCCCTGCTC
>JBPCTX010000086.1:0-3024 GCA_051011455.1 Acidimicrobiia bacterium
GCATCGAGGGCCTCCGAATTCAGTGGGTAGACCGTCGGGTATCGCTCATCGCTTTCGTCATAGCCTGGTGGGAGCCAGACGTGAAGGGTGACCTCAACGGGCTCCGGCACTGTGCCATCCTCCCCGGCCTCGGGCTGGAAGGGAGCTTTGATCGTCTCCAACCGGCTGCCACCCACCCGATCAAGAGGCTCGATCGAAAGGCCCGGCCACTCCGGCATCGCAAACCAGGACATCTCCAGTGGTGTCCCGCGGAACCAGTTCATATCCGGGCCCAGAATCGTCGACGTGGTGTGTCGATCATGTGAGTTGTCGACATGCGGCTCGTCGCCGACAAAGAACAGGTAGCTCATCCGCGCGCGACGGTCGATCTCAGCGCTCCACCACCACAGGTCGGTGCCCTCGAGAGGGATCATCGGCTCTTCTCGGCGCATGCCGATCATCTCGCCGGCAATGGCCACGTCCTCGCCGCCACGAAAGAGGAAGGTCACCTCGGTGCCGTCGATCAGGGGCAACTCTCGACCGTCGAGGAAGCTGTCGACGGCTGCCGTCGCGTCTCCCTTGGCCACTTCGGCCACCAGGCCGGCCAGCGCAGCTGGAATCGCCGGACCAGAAACCTCGGCCGTCAACTCCATCTCGCGACGCACCAGGCGCACACGGGCCATCTCGCCGAGACTCCGCACATAAATCGAATCGCCAGCGAAGCTCGGGGGTGACCAGGCGAGGTCATCGAACAGATCAAGCCGAGCGGTCTCTTGCCAACCTTCCGGGCTGGCCGCACCCAGATGGAGCGAACCGGTCTTGGTGATCACCGCCAACTGTCCGTCGACGGCGAGCAGGAAGCCATCGCCGGGCTCGCGCGAGCGCCACAGCAGCTCTCCACTGCTCGGATCGACAGCGCTCAAGAAACGGGCCGAGTATCCGAAGAGAGTGTCGCCCCAGAGTGTCGGCGGGCTGTAGCTTCGCGCCAGGCCGCGGCCGGATGCCACAACAGACGGCGTGAGTCCCTCGGCGCCTCCCTCCAGAGCGACAACAGCCGTCTCACCCGACCGATGCTTGATGAGCATCCGATTGCCGCCGAGCGCAAGAGGCGATTGCGAATTGGACCCCATGGCGTCCGCACGCCCTTCGAGCTCCAGTTCCCAGGACAGCGATCCAGTGGCGGGGTCGAGTCCGGCCAGGAGCCCCGAGGGGGCCAGCACAACGATCTGCGCCTCCCCTTCGATCTCCATCAGGACCGGTGAGCCCTGAGAACCACCACACGGCCTGTCCAGAGAGCGCCACGTCACTTCGCCCGAGGCTGCGTCGAGGGCAACGATCGACTCCGTCTCGCTGCAAACACTCATCACCACGGAGTCACCGACCACCAAGGGCGAAGCGGCAAAGCCATAGAGCGGCTTCTCCCCGCCGAAATCGTCGATCATGTGGCGCGTCCAGAGCGGCTCACCGGTAGCGAGGTCGAGCGCCACCAGATGGCCCCAGGGGCTGGCCATGAAGACGCGACCGCCGGAGATCGAGGGGGTCGCGGTGGTTCCATCATGCGACCCATCGTGGCCCTTGTAATGCGGCGCGAAGGCGTGCTGCCAGACCTCTTCGCCCGTCTGCGGGTCGAAGGCCCCCACGAAATCGTGCTCGCCATCCGAGTAGCCGGTCACAACCAGCCCCCCGGCAATTGAAATCCCCGAGTAGGCGCTGCCCAACGGCCGCTTCCAAACCAGCTCGAAGGCCAGGGGTCCATCACCCTCGGGCAGTTGCTCTGCCGAGACGCCGGTGGTTCCGGGTCCTCGAAACGCGGGCCATGGCTCGTCGGCCACGGAGGGTGTCGCGGCGGCAAGTACCGCCAAAGCAAGACTCATCAAACCAATCAGCATTCTGAATTTCATTGGGCAGTCCTCGCGGGAGTTGGTCCTTCAAGCCGGCCGATCTTACCGCCTCGCCCATTCCTCGCGAGCAACCCATCGCGGTAGGGTCCGTAGAAGACAGATGAGCCGACATCTCCAAAGCGTTCTCGTCGCGGCCCTGTTGCTTGCGCCGCCTCTCCTCGCCCAGACGAAAGACACCGAACCCGCCCCGCCGCTCCTTGGAGCCTGGATGGGCACCGCTGAGTACAACGGACAGACCGGTCGGCTCTCGATCGAGTTCTTCGAGCACGACGAGGCGGGACTGGTAGCGAGATTCGGGATCCCTGACCTCCAGGCCTGGGAAGTCGCGATGATGCGGGTGACCGACGAGGGGGGCCAGGTGAAGATCGGGCCCTGGACCATCGACCGGCAAGATGACGGCACTCTTTCCGGCCTGTTGCCCGACTTCTTCGTCCCGACCGAGATCCCGGTCGTTTTTCGGCGCATCGCAGCGCTCGACAAGGTAGGGCTGCCATCGATCGACGTCCCGACGCCTGAAGCGATCTGGACACGTGACCTCGGCAACGAGGTGTGGGCTGGGCTGACAGTCGATAGCGGCCGCCTCTTCGTGGGAAGCGATTCGGGCCAGCTACTGGCACTCGATACCTCGACGGGCGAGACTCGGTGGGAGTTCACGACCCAGGGGGACATTCGCGCCCGGCCCACAGTCGACGGCGATCGAATCTACGTACATTCCGATGAGGGTCACCTCTACGCTCTTGAGAAATCTGGCGGGAGGGAACTGTGGCGCGCCAAGACGGCTCCAGCCAAGCGGATCAAACACGGCGAGGAGAACTCCCGCTACAACTACTTCTCTTCGGCAGCCGCGGTGTCCGGAGACGGCATCTATGTCGGTGGCTTCGACGGCAGTGTCATCGCACTGGACGCAGCCTCCGGCGAAGAGCGCTGGCGGTTTCGCGCCGAAGACACCGTCGCCGGAACACCTGCCGTAGCCGATGGTCGCGTCTTCTTCGGCAGCCTCGACGGTCACATCTACGCACTCGATGCCAGGACCGGCAAAGAGGTCTGGCGATTCGACACCGGCCAGGGTGTAACCGGGGAGCCCCTGGTTCGTGACGGCTTGGTCGTTGTCGGCTCACGGAACTACAACGTCTACGCTCTGGAC
>JBPCTX010000087.1:0-21406 GCA_051011455.1 Acidimicrobiia bacterium
TGGGGTGTTGCCACTTCCGCTTATCAAATCGAGGGGTCGCCTCGCGCCGATGGAAAGGGTGAGTCGATCTGGGATCGGTTTGCCGCCGAGCCGGGACGGATCCTCAACGGGGAAACGGGTGATGTCGCTTGTGATCACTACCGGAGGTGGCAGGAGGACGTAGCGTTGATGGCCGACCTCGGGGTGGGGGCGTATCGGTTCTCGATGGCCTGGACAAGGGTGCTGCCGGACGGAACCGGTGAAATCAACCAATCGGGCCTCGACTTCTACGATCGGCTGGTGGATGCTCTGCTGGAAGCGGGCATCAAGCCGTACGTGACGCTCTACCACTGGGACCTGCCGCAGGGGCTGCAAAACAGTGGCGGCTGGCGCAGCCGCTCCAGCGTCGACGCCTTCGTGCGGTATGCAGACGTCGTGAGTGCCCGGCTGGGCGATCGGGTAGACAACTGGATCACACAGAACGAACCGTGGGTGGCCGCGTTCGTCGGCCACCGCGATGGCGTGTTTGCTCCCGGTCACACCTCATTCTCGGAGGCCCTCACCGTCGGGCACCACTTGCTTCTATCCCACGGGCGGGCGGTGGCGGCGATTCGCGCCAACGCACCCGCGGCTTCCGTCGGCATCGCCCTCGACTGCCGTCCCTCCACTCCCGCCTCCGGGCGCGACGACGACGTGGCTGCTCAGCGCTACTTCGACGGGTTCCGCAATCGCTGGTTCTTCGATCCTGTGTTTGGGAAGGGGTATCCGAGTGAGATGGTCGCCGCTTATCGAGATCGCGGGTACTTCCAGGGGGATGCGCCGCCCTTCGTGCACCCGGGCGACATGGCTGAGATCGCAGCCCCCATCGACTTCCTCGGCCTCAACTACTACACCAGCCTGGCCGTGAGAGCCGGCGCCGAGGAGACCGAATCCACCGGGGTTGCCCCCGGAGCTCCAGCTCCTGAGGGCTACACGGAGATGGGTTGGCCGATCACTCCCTCCGCCCTCACCGCGTTCCTGGTCGAGATCCACGAGAACTACGGCCCGCACGCCATCCTCGTGACCGAAAACGGGGCCAGCTACTCCGACGTCCCCGGCGAAGACGGTGTCATCGCCGACGAGCGTCGCATCCGTTACATCGACCGCCATGTGCAGTCGTTGCGGGACGCTCGGTCTCAGGGTGTCCCGGTCGAGGGCTACTTCGTGTGGAGTCTGCTTGACAACCTCGAGTGGTCAAGCGGCTTCAGTCAGAGGTTCGGCCTGGTGTGGGTCGATCACGAAACCCAGCAACGAATCCCCAAGCAGAGCTATTACTGGTACAGAGATCTAATCGTCTCCGGCGATTAGATCGGCCATCAGCTGTCAGCTGGAGATTCAGTCTCCGCCCGCTTCGTGCTTGAAGGAGACGCTTACCTTGGCCCGGAACAGGCTGACCTCGCCGTTGTCGTCCAGCTGCATGTCGAGTTTGATGATTTCGGCGATTCGCAGGTCCCGCAGCGATTGGCCGGCGGTCACCACCGCCGTCTTGGCTGCGTCCTCCCACGACTCACTGCTGGTTCCCACCAGCTCGATTACCTTGTAGACGCTTCCGGGCATGGTGCCTCCTCTAGTGGCTCAGTAGTCAAACTATCAGGACGGCGATCACTCCCCACACGACCAGGAACAGCACGACCCCGATTGCGGCCTTAGGCCAGTCCTTTTGCCAGTCCCACATCTCCGACGGTATGAGCGAACCCATCGTGACCTCCTGGCTCAATGATGCCGGAGGAGCTGGGAGAACGGATAGAGCCGTTTGGCTCAGGCTGGGAGAGTCGACAGAGCCGTGGACAGCTGGGCGGAGAAGACGCCTTCCCCGGCAGGAGCAACAGGTGATATCGAGACCTCACCCTTGGCAGCGGCTTCGATATCAGTCCCTTCCAGTCCGGCGAACTGACGCATGCCGCCTCCGAAGTCATGGACGTACCGTCCGTGTCCGTCAGATCGGAACAGCTGTTCATAGCCGACCCGGGCGACCGAGGTGACCCGTCGCCGGGTGGAAGCCGTCGCATCATCGGGCAGGTTTACGTTGACTACCGATTCGGGAGCGTCGGTGGCGAGCACCTTCTCAACCAGGTCGGCGGAGATCGCCGCCAGGCGAGTCCACATTTCGTTGGCATCTTTCGTGTGGACCCACTCTCGCCATTCGGGCCAGGGCCGGGAGTGGGATCCGGCCGAGAGTGCCACCGACGGCACACCGGCGAGCATGGCCTCGATGGCTGCCCCAACCGTGCCGCTGGACTGGATGTACGCGGTTCCGTGGTTGTAGCCGATGTTGATGCCCGAGATCACCAGAGCCGGCGGCTCGGGAAACAAGGCGTGGATTCCGAGTTGAACGCAATCAGCGGGATACCCGGTCGCTGTTGTGATCGGCATTCCTCCGCGGGTGGTGGGCTCAACGATCACGGGATCGTGGCGGGTGATCGCTTTGCCGATCCAGCTGCGCTCCCGGTCCGGCACCACCACCTCAACCCGCGATAGGCCGGCGAGCGCCTCCACCAGTGGCACAAGTGCGGGTGAGTCGACTCCGTCGTCGTTGGTGATCAGTAGCCACGTCATCGAGCCCCATTCTGGCCTAACCCTGGTCCGGCGCCACTAGCTTTGGCGGTGACGAGTAGAAGGGCGGCAATGAAGGTTGAAGGTGTTGCAGCACTGGTCACAGGTGGTGCCTCAGGGCTGGGGGCTGCCTGTGTTCGGCGATTGACCCGCAAGGGAGCCACCGTGCTGGTGGCCGACCTGCAAGATGAACTGGGCGAGGCGATCGCCGATGAGGTGGGCGGCGGGTTCGTGCATGCAGATGTGACCGATTCCGCCGAGGTGCAAGCCGCCGTGGACGCCGCCGCCGCGCTCGCTCCGCTGCGAGTTGTCGTGAACTGCGCCGGCATCGGCCCGCCGGCCCGGACCTTGAGCCGCGACGGATCCCCGCTTGACCTCGCGTCTTTCGAGAAGATCATCAACATCAACCTGGTCGGCACCTTCAACGTCATCCGTCTGGCGGCTTCAGCGATGTCACAGGTGGAGCCGCTCGAGGATGGCTCGCGAGGTGCGATCGTGAATACCGCCTCAGTGGCTGCCTTTGACGGCCAGATCGGCCAGGCCGCCTACTCGGCCTCAAAGGGAGGGATCGTCGGCATGACTCTGCCAATTGCCCGCGACCTCGCGGTGCTGGGGATCAGGGTGAACACCATTGCGCCGGGCATTATGGACACTCCGCTGCTGGCCGGCCTCCCAGAACCCGCCCGGGAGTCGCTGGCTACCCAGGTGCTCTACCCGAAGCGATTGGGTGACCCGGACGAGTTCGCCCACCTGGCGTATCACATCGTCGAGAACGACTATCTGAATGGAGAAACGATCCGGGTGGATGGTGGCATCCGGATGCAGCCCAAGTGAGCTGCCTGCATTCAGCCTCCGGACCGACATGGCGCTGATCGATACCCTGCTGTTGCTGGCACTGCCGGCGTCGGGTAAGTCGGAGCTGCGTCGCTACTTGGAAACCCGCCCGGAGGGCGAGTTGGCTGAGCTGAACTTGAAGCCAAGCGTTCAGCTGGATGACTACCCGTATGTTCACCTGATGAGACGCGTCTCCCAGGAGCTGCGCAAGCTAGGGGAGGATCCTGTCTTCTTCGCAGCCGATGATGGCGAATGGCTCGAACCCCGGGACTGGGGTGTTTTGATTCAGCTGGTTGGAGAGGACTACGCCTCGTTGGAGGCTCCTCCGGCAGTTTCCTCCGGCGGCGCCGCATCCTGGTTGCTCGACCGGTTCGATCGGGCGCGGCACACTGTCGGTGCTCCTGGCCCCTTCGCTTCGATGGATCCGGGCACCAGGGGGGCATTGTGCGCGGCAATCGAGGCAGAAGCGGCCGAGGTCGTGCAGCTCAATCCGGTGGATGTGGCCACTCACACGGTGGTAGTGGAGTTCGCTCGCGGCGGGCCCGATGGGGCCGAGATGCCGTTGCCGGCGCCGCAAGGATATGGATACTCGTTGGCCCAGCTGCCGATCGAGATTCTGGAGTCCGCCGTGATTCTGTACGTGTGGGTCGACCCGGCGGAGAGCCGTCGTCGCAACCGAGAGCGGGCCCGGCCCGGGCTCGAGGGAGACGCCTCCATCCTGCACCACGGAGTGCCCGAGTCGGTGATGCGGGATGAGTACGGCACGGACGACATCGCATGGTTGATCGATACCGGCGAGCGGCCGGGGACCGTCACGGTCGAGGCGCACGGCAGGCGCTTTCACTTGCCCATCGTGCGATTCGACAACCGGGTGGATAGAACCTCCTTCTTGCGGGACAGCATTGAGTCCTGGGATCCGGATGCGATCGCAGCCCTCCACGACATCCTGGTGCGTGATCTGGCGTCGCTCGCCGACTAACGAGCCATCGTCGCGGCTCGCAGACAGGTAACGTTCCCATGTGAGCTCGACCGACGAGAAGGCGACCGATCCGGCTTCGTCCCCCGACACTCCGCCGATGACCGGTCCAGACGCCCCCGACGGAGCCCTTGCCGACTTCGCGCAGGCCTTCCTCAGGCGCCTTCCCGACGAATACACCAACCTCGTTGCCGGAGATGCCCTCTGGGGCCAAATCGAGAGCGTCTTCAACTTCGCCTCCTCCCGGCCGGCGGGAGCGATCGCTGTGCGGGTCTTCGAACCGACGGAGGCCGAAGCCGGTTACGCGGCTAGTGGCACCGTCGTTGACATCAACGTCGACGACAGCCCGTTCCTGGTGGACTCGGTGATCGCCGCCATCGAACGCCTCGGCCACGAGGTCGTGACTGAGGTGCACGCTGTGCTGGGGGTGGTGCGGGCGGACGACGGCCGGCTGATCGATGTCACGCCGGCTCGCGGGGCCGAGCATCGCGAAGCCGTCCAGCATTACCAGCTTGATGGCTATCTCTCCGCCGACGCCACGGACGAGTTGACGGAAGCGCTGCGCGGTGTGCTGGGTGATGTTCGGGCGGCGGTGGCCGACTTCGAACCGATGCAGCGAGTCGTCGAGCGCATGAAAGAAGTAGCCGGGCAAGGGGAGCAGCGGTACTCGTCCCGCCTGGTTGAGGAAGCGGGGGAGTTTCTGGACTGGCTGGTCGATCTCAACTTCATCTTTCTCGGGTACCGGGAGTACGCCATCTCAGATGGGGACGATGGCCAGTACTTGTCTGTGGTCCCCGGAAGCGGCCTGGGGATCCTGCGGGACACGGCGGCCTCGAAGTACGCGACGCCGGTTCCACTTGCCGACCTGCCGGATGATTTGAGAGGCAGGTACGCGGACGGGTTCCTGGTGGTTGTCAGTAAGACCAACCGGGTCTCAACGGTTCACCGACCCGCCCGCATGGACTACATCGGCATCCGCCACATTGGTCCCGATGGCTCGGTCGTCGGTGAAGCGCGCCTGATCGGGCTCTTCACTTCGCGCGCCTACATGTCTGAAGCGGCTTCGGTTCCGATCCTGCGAGAGAAGCTGCAGCGAGTGCTGGAGGAAGACGACCTGATCGAGGGCTCGCACGATCACAAGGCCATGGTTCAGCTCTTCAACAGCTTCCCGAAGGACGAGCTGTGGTCGATGTCCATCGACGACCTCCGCCACAGCATCCACGCCCTGCAGGCTTCGGCCCAGCGCGAGAGGGTGAGGCTGTTCGTGCACCCCGACTTGCTGGAGCGGAGCGTCTCGCTACTGGTGGTCATGCCCAGGGATCGCTTCTCAGCTTCGCTGCGCCGTCGACTGCAGCGTCTGTTCCTGGAACGATTCGAAGGCTCGAACGTCGACTACCAGCTCTCTCTCGGTGAGGGCGGCCCGGCTCGCATCCACTTCACGGTCTGGGTGGCCGGGGGCACGGTCGCGGATGTTCCGTTCGACGAGCTGCAGCAGGAGGTCATTGAGCTATCCCGGACCTGGGAGGACCGGCTGGCCGAAGTGGTCGGGGAACGGTTTGGAGCTGAATCAGCAGGATTGGTTGATCGGTGGGCTCCTCGAATGCCCGACTACTACAAGGCATCGACCCGGCTGGATATCGCGGCCGGAGATCTGGCCATGCTCGAAGAGCTCGTGGCCGGACAGACCAGCGTGGCGGTAGGCATCCAGAACGACACCCATCCGTCGGAGTCACTCACCCGTTTGGCCGTCTACTCGCGGGGCGGCAAGCGGGAACTGTCAGAGATCCTTCCAGTCCTGGAGGCCCTGGGTCTCCGAGTAGTGGAGGAGGTGCCGACCCGACTGATGGGAGACGGTGATGAGATCCTGATCCACGACTTCGGGGTGCGGGGCCCCGGTGGGGGTCTGCTGGATCTGGACGGGTCCGCCGATCGGGTAGCGGCCGCGGTGGTCGAGGTACTGGAGACCGGGGCCGAGTTCGACTCCCTCGATCGCTTGATCACAATCTCACAACTCACCTGGCGCCAGGTGGGCATCCTGCGGGCATACCGGACGTACTGGCGGCGAGTTCGTCCCCGGTTCACCAACGAGTACATGAACGATGCCCTGGTCCAGCACCCGAGGATGGCCGAGAAGCTGCTTGCCTTTTTCGAGGCCCGCTTCGAGCCAGACCGCGAGGGAGAAGGAGCCGACGAACTCCGCCAGGAGTTCCTGTCCGACCTCGATGGCGTCAGATCACTGGACCAGGACCTCATCTTGCGGGCCATGCTCGGTCTAATGGACGCCACCGTCCGCACCAACGCATTTCAACCCGAGCGAGGCTGTCTCAGCTTCAAGATCCGGTCGGCCGAAGTGCCCGATATGCCCGAGCCGCACCCGCTCTTTGAGATCTACGTCTACGCCCCCGATGTCGAAGGTGTTCATATGCGCGGGGGAATGGTGGCTCGTGGTGGGATCCGTTGGTCGTCGCGGATGGAGGACTATCGCACCGAGGTGCTCGGCTTGATGAAGGCCCAACGGACCAAGAACGCCATCATCGTCCCCGGTGGTGCCAAGGGTGGGTTTGTGCTGCGGCGGCCGTCCCGCCCGGGGGAGACGATGGGCGATGCCATCGAGCGGGCCTACTCCACTTTCATTCGAGGGTTGCTCGACATCACCGATAATCTGGTGGCAGGACAGATCGCCCATCCTTCGCGGGTGCGCCATCTGGACGACGACGATTCCTATCTGGTGGTGGCTGCTGATCGTGGTACCGCCCGGTTCTCAGACACTGCCAACGCGATCGCGGCCGAGTACGGATTCTGGCTCGGCGACGCCTTCGCCTCGGGTGGCTCGAGCGGCTACGACCATAAGGAACTGGGCATCACGGCCCGTGGTGCCTGGGAGTCGGTCAAGCGCCACTTCCATGATCTCGGCACCAACGTCGCCAACACCGCGGTCAGCGTGGTGGGGATCGGCGACATGTCGGGCGATGTCTTTGGCAATGGCTTGTTGCAGTCGGAACACCTGCGGTTGGTGGCTGCCTTCGATTTCCGACACATCTTCATCGATCCGACACCGGACGCCGCTGCCAGCTTCCAGGAGCGAAGGCGCTTGTTCGAGTCGGCAGGTTCCACCTGGGAGGACTACGACCGGTCGGCGCTGTCGCCGGGCGGCGGGGTGTTCGCCAGGGATGCCAAGAAAATCGAACTCTCCGAGGAAGCCCGGCAGGTGCTCGAGATCGACGAGGAGTCGATGACTCCCGACGAATTGGTGCGGTCGATCCTCCTGGCCCCCGTCGACCTGCTGTGGAACGGTGGGATCGGTACCTATGTCAAGGCATCGTTTGAGACCGATGCCGAAGCCGACGACCGGCAGAACGACCCCGTGCGGGTCAACGGGGAGGATTTGCGCTGCTGGGTAGTGGGCGAGGGCGGCAATCTGGGATTCACTCAGCAAGGTCGCATCGAGTACGCCGCCAGGGGTGGCCGCATCAACACCGACTTCATCGATAACTCGGGAGGCGTCGACTGCTCCGACCGCGAGGTCAATCTGAAGATCCTTCTGCGGCTGGCGGAGGAGCGAGGAGAGCTCGAGCCGGAGGATCGGGCCGCCGTCATCGCCGCCGTCACTGCCGACATAACTCAGCGGGTGGTCTACGACAACTTCCTGCAAGCCCAGATCATGTCGCAGGAAGCGGGCCGGTCGGCCGACGAGATGGAGGCCTATGACGATCTGATGAAGCTGCTCGAGAGCGAGGGCATGCTGAATCGGGCGATCGAGTTCCTTCCAGAGTCCGACGAGCTGGTGGAGCGGGACCGGGAGAGGCGGGGCCTGGAGCGGCCCGAGCTGGCGGTGCTGCTGGCCTACGCCAAACGGTGGCTCCGTCTGGCCTTGCTTCGGTCTGATGTTCCGGATGGTTTCGAGTTCGCAGACGATCTGATGGAGTACTTCCCGGAGCCGATCGTCAAGCAGTTCGGACACCTGGCGACCGAGCACCCGCTGCGCAGGGAGATCATTGCGACCCGCGTTGCCAATCGGGTCGTCAACTCAGAGGGCATCACCTTCGTGAGCCGGTTGGGGATTGAAACGGGTGCATCTCCGGCCGATGTGGTTCGCGCCTACCAGTCGGCTCTGACGCTCACCGGTGCCGAGGAGCGGTGGGAGGCTGTTGAGGCGCTGGATCCCTCCATCGGTCCCCAGGTGCGCGGCGAGTTGATGGATGGGGTCGACCAACTGGTCGAGGCGATGACGCGCTGGTTCCTTCGCCAAGCGGTGCGGACCGGGCCGGCCGCCGGTGTTGGTCCAGCGCGGGCCACCTTCGAAGAGCTGGCGGCAGTCATCCATCACGTGGGTTCTGTCGAGTGGCGAGCAGAGCGGGATGAGGCGGTGGCTCTGCTGATGGAGGCGGGGGTGCCTGAGGACTTGGCCAGGCGGCACGCCTTTCAGGACGAGCTCTTTCACGCACCTGACATCATCGAGCTGGCCGAGCTATCCGCCCGTCCGGTTGCCGACGTGGCGGACGTGTTCTTCCTGGTGGGTGACACCTATCGGATCGACTGGCTGGAGAACCGGGCGGAGCACCTGGCCGCCGGCAGCCGGTGGGAGCGGTGGGCGATTCGCACTCTCGAGAACGACCTCCTGCAGCTGCGTCGTGACATCGCCGAGAGGGTGCTTGCCTCCGCCGAGATTCAGAACGGAAAAGCCTTGTGTGAGTACTTCCGTTCGACACGACCCGACCAGCACGCCCGCCTCGACCAATTCATTGAGCTTCTGATGCACGAAGGCGGTGGCGATCTCGATTCCCTGACTGTCGCCACCAGACAGATCTCGGCGGTGATTGGCTGAGGGACGTTGCCCGTCACCGGTTGCCCGTTGCCCGTTGCCCGGGGTCAGGCCTCGGCTCTGTCGGGAAACGGGCCTCGGGTACCTGGTAACGAAAGCTCAGCCCTCCCTGTGGAAGCTCCCGCCTGAATCCGCCAACTCGGTTAGCAATGGCGCCGGTGCAAAGCGGCTTCCGTGTTCCTTCTCGAGGTGTCGGAGTTGTTCGACCACCGTCGATGGGCCGACCTGGTCGACGAAACGAAATGGACCGCCCCGGAACGGCGGGAAGCCAAGCCCCATGACTGCCCCGATGTCCCCATCGCGGGCCGACCGAAGGATGCCTTCCTCCAGGCATCGGACTGCCTCGTTGATGAACTGCAGCGACAACCGCTCCACGATGGACGAGCGTGACACGGTGCCGGGACGCGGGCTGACGCCGAGTACCTGGTATATCGATTCGTCGACGTCACCCTTCTTGCCGTCTTCGTACTCGTAGAACCCGCGGCCGTTCTTGCGGCCCTTCCGATCGTCTTCGACCAGGGCCTCAAAGGCAGGCGGCGCCTTCATACGGTCACCGAATGCTTGTTCCATGATCTTGCCGATCTTGGCCCCCACATCGATGCCGACCTCGTCGCTCAGAGTCACCGGCCCGACCGGGAACCCCCACCCCACCATGGCCTTGTCGATTTCGTCCACGGTGGCCCCGTCTTGGAGCAGGTAGAAGACCTCAGCCGAGTACGGACCAAGGATCCGGGTGGTGTAGAAGCCGGTTCCGTCGTTGACGACGATGACGGTCTTTCCCTGCCGCTTGCCGAACGCCACCGCGGTGGCCGTGACCCAATCGGCAGTCTCCGGGGTGGTGATGATCTCCAGCAGGGGCATCTTCTCGACGGGGGAGAAGTAGTGCATTCCTACGACATTGGCCGGCCGTCCGGCGCCTTCGGCGATCGCACCGATCGGAATCGAGGAGGTGTTGGATGCGAACACGGTCTCGGGACCGGTGACCGCTTCGGTCTCGGCCAGCACGGATCGCTTTAGCTCCAGGTCCTCGAAAACAGCTTCAATGACGAGATCGACGTCGGCCAGATCGGCATAGTCGGTAGTGCCGCTCACGTTGCGCTGCATGGCCAGCCAGGCATCCGCCTTCTGCATCCGGCGCCGCCTGACCTGTCCGTCTAGGACCTTCTGCACGTAGTCAATTCCACGCTCGACTCCGGCGTCGTCGACCTCCTTGATGATCGACGGCACCCTGGCCCTGGTGGTGTTGACGGCCGCGATGCCGCCTCCCATCAGTCCCCCGCCGAGCACGCCAACGCGCGATACCGGGCGGGCCTCGGCATCCGAGTCAACTCCGGTGTCTCGTTTCAGCTCCTGGGTGGCGAAGAATATGGAACGCAACGCCAATGACTCTGGCGTGACGATCAGCCGGCCAAAGGCCTTCCGTTCGGCCTCGAGGCCGGCCGACATCCCTTGCTCCAGCCCGATTCGGACACACTCGAGCGCCGCTTCGGGGGCCGGGTAGTTTCCCTTCGTTTCCTTGAGCATCGCTTTCTCGGCCTGAGTGAACAGCAGGCGGCGGCCGATCGGATTGCTCTCCAGGGCTGCCGACTGGAGAGCGGCCGGGTTGAGCAGGCCTTTGAGCTTGTCGGTGAAGGACTCGGGCTCATGAGGGGGCGGATCCAGTTCCTGCAGGGCCCGTTGGCGGGCAGCAGACAGCAGATCGTCGACGGGAACGGCCGCATCGATCAGTCCAAGCTTGAGCGCCTTACGAGGGCGGACGCTGCGGCCGGTGAGGATCAGGTCGAGGGCTGCGGCTACGCCGATGAGTTTTGGCAGTCGCTGCGTACCCCCGGCCGCAGGCAGCAGTCCCAGTTTGACCTCGGGCTGGCCCA
The DNA here is from genome assembly GCA_051011455.1 of Acidimicrobiia bacterium. Lineage (GTDB taxonomy): Bacteria > Actinomycetota > Acidimicrobiia > Spongiisociales > SHLN01 > SHLN01. The sequence continues at coordinate 11,075 of JBPCTX010000087.1, forward strand.
GTTGGGTGGCCTTCTCGTCGTTGGATCCGACCCGGCTGCTACATGCCAGGGCCAACTCCATCCCGGCTCCCAGGCACGGACCGTGAATAGCCGCCACCACCGGCTTGCCACCTTCACGGTGTAGTCGCTCCAGACGGGCGAATCCATCCTGGCCGGCTTGCATGGCGGCCTCGGCCTCGGCTGGGTCGTGCAACGTGGCGAACCAGCGGATGTCGGCGCCTGCCAGGAAATTCGTGGCCTTGGCCGAGCCCAGCACGACGGCCCTGATGGAGTCGTCGGTCTCTAGTCGCTCGAGGATGTCGCCCAGTTCGTGGGCGGTCTCGGGTGAGAAAGTGTTCATCTCCTCGCCGGCGCGGTTGATCAGCACCGTGGCTATTCCGTCGCTGTCGAGGTCGAAAGTGAAGTGTGTGAGATCCATACCCGAAGTCTGCTCAGCCAACCGGCCAATCACTAATCCGTTCTCCGTTGTCCCGACGCTGCTTGGGCGGCAGCTACCGTTTGCGACCGGAGGTAGTCACGGAGTACGCAGTCCAAACGGCCGGGAGTTACCAGCAAGTCCTGGCTGTCGCCCGCTGGGCTGAACAACGCGGTTTGGCAGCATTTGCCCTTCCCGATCACTATCTGGCCAGTACGAGCGGGGATCGGGCGGCCGAGCCCGCCTACGACGCTTTCGCTCAGATGGCGGGCCTCGCCCGCGAGACCAGCCGGATCCGTCTCGTGCTGCTGGTGGCGCCGGTCACCTTTCGTCATCCGGCAGTGTTGGCCAAGAACGCTGTGACAATCCACGAGATGTCCGGTGGGCGTTTCACGCTGGGGGTGGGGACCGGATGGCTCGAAGCAGAGCACGACCTGTTCGGGATCGACTTTCCTTCACGCTCCGAGCGATTTGAGCGGACCGAAGAGGCCCTCGGGTATCTGCGGGCATCGTTCTCCCCGGATGGGCCGGGGTTCGAGGGCGCTTTCTATCAGCTGGCTCCGCGCCCGGTCGCTCCTGTGCCCGACCACCGGTTTGGCCTGGTTGTTGGAGGCACGGGTTCCCATCGCACGCCCACTCTGGCCGGCAGCTATGCGGATGAGTTCAACGTCTTTCCGGCACCACCCGAGGAGATGATGGCCCGAATCGCCCGGGCCAGAGAAGCCGCGGTCGCAGCCGGGAGAGATCCTGAGGGGTTGCTCATCAGTAGCTCCGGCCAGGTACTGGTCGGTCACGATCGGGACGACTACGAGAGGCGCTTTCAGGAGCGGGCGGAGAGCGTGGGTGCTACCGCCGAGGAACTGGAGGAGCACTTCAGGCCTCGGAACACCCCGCGCGGCTCTGCAGAGGAAGTGCGCGCCATCCTGGCCGGCATGGAGGAGGTTGGAGTGAAACGCTTCTACGTCCAGTCCCTCTTCGGCCCCGAAATCCCCTCGATTGAAGAGACGTTGGAACTCATCGGGATCTAGGTCCTTTCCCGTTGCCGTTCCCGCCAAGTTGCTGGCAGTAGGCAATAGGCAATCGGCAGTAGGCCAGACTGGCCGAGGCGTAGGCGGCTTACTGCTTACTGCCTACTGCTCACTGCTAGTTGCCAACAACAGTCCCCGCTGAGGCGACCTACTTCTTCGCTTGTTCGTAGTAGGGGTTGTCGCCGTGGGCGTGGTCGGTGACGTCGACGACCTTGGTGATCTCGGGGACCATTTGCTTCAGGGTGGACTCGATGCCCTGCGAGAGGGTGACGGTGGCCATTCCACAGCCCTGGCAGCCACCCCCCAACCTTACGAAGACGGTTGCGTCCTCGACCGCGACTACCTCGGCGACCCCGCCGTGCGAGGCGATGGCGGGATTGATCATCTCGGTAACCACCTGGACGACTCGCTCGGCCACCTCTCCGGACAGCTCAGGCACGGGGCCATCGTCCAAGATGCGGGGGCTCGGGGAGTTGGGGTTTTCGAGGATGAGGCCGGGATTGAGGAGGTCGCGGGACATTTTGACCTCAGCGCCGCGCAGGTTTTCGATGTCGGCCTCTGGGATCACGAAAGTCATGCCGCCGTGCTCCTCGAGACGCATCCCGTCAGGTGCGGTATCCAGCAGCATCAGCGCCATCTCATATGAGTAGCGGTCGTCGGAGACCCCTGAGATGGCAAGCACCAGCCCCAGTTGGTCGGCGTCCGGCTCCTGATTGCGGATCTCGAGCAGCCGCTCGAGTGCCCCGGGATCGATTGTGAGAAGGGTCTCGGTTTCCATGGCAGATAGCGTAGATGAGTGCGGTTGCTTCTGTGGCGAGCCATCATGGTGAGATGAAGCGGGTAGTCATCGTTGCCTCTGGCCAGTCGTATCGAACCGGGGACTTTGTGCGGGCGGCCGAGCTGCTTCAGGTGGAGCCTTTGGTGGCAACCGACATGACACCGCCGGTTCCCGGGTCCCAGCTGCAGGTCGATCTCAGTGATCCTGAGTCGGCAGCGCAAGCAATCTCTTCCGTCGTCCCGCCACCCGATGCAGTAGTGGCCATTGATGATCAGGGAGTTGAAGTGGCTGCCAGGGCCTCTCAGCGCCTTGGGCTGGTAGCGAATCCGGTAGAAGCGGCGGAAGCGACTCGTGATAAGATCGTTATGCGCCAACTTCTGGCCGACGCCGGCGTTCCCCAGCCGAGTTTTGCTCCGGCCGGCGTGGGGGAGGTGCCGGAAGTCGCGGGCGCGATGGGCTTTCCGGCGGTTGTGAAGCCGGCGGGGTTGTCTGCCAGCCGGGGCGTGATCCGAGTGGACGATGCCGCCGCCGCCCGCCGGACCGAGAAGCGGATCCGGAAGATGCTGAAGATCGGGGAGCTCGATTCCAACCAGCCTCTGCTGGTCGAGGAATACCTCCCCGGTACCGAGGTGGTGGTTGAGGGACTCTTGATCGATGGCGGGCTGCGCTCACTGGCCGTTATCGACAAACCCGACCCACTGGAAGGCCCGTTCTTCGAAGAGACAATGCTGGTTACGCCGTCTCGACTTCCAGAGGGAGTTCAGCGCGCCTCGATCGATCTGGCGACCGACGGTGCGGGAGCTCTTGGTCTAGGGCACGGGCCGGTCCATGCCGAGGTCAGGGTGCACCCCGATGGTTCGGTGAAGCTGCTGGAGGTGGCGGCTCGCTCGATTGGCGGCCTGTGCGGCCGGGCCCTCAGCTTCGGGTTGCTGGGTGAATCGCTCGAAGTGATGGTGTTGCGGAGCGCTCTCGGGATGCCGACCCGGGACACGGCTCCGGCTCGTCCGGCAACCGGTGTCTTGATGCTTCCCATTCCCGCTACCGGGATCCTTTCCGGCATCGATGGCATCGACGAGGTGATGGCGATGGAGGGGATCGACGATGTCACCCTGACGATCGCAGCCGGCCGGCGGATCGAGGCTCTTCCGGAAGGTGATCGGTACCTGGGGTTCGTGTTCGCCGGCGGCGTCGACGCCGACGCAGTTGAGGCGACGCTTCGTCGGGCCGGATCGGGGCTGACCGTCATGGTGGATGGAGAGGAGATGCACAAGCCGGTCGCACCGGGCGACTGAAAGCGAGACTTGAGCTTTCGCGCTACCTTGTGCTGCACACCAGGCCCTGGGACCGACGTTTGACGTCGTGGCTCCGGGCCTTGATAGAAGAAAGGTGGGAGATGCAACGGAATCTGTTCTGGGTGGCGCTGGCCCTGGTCAGCATCTGGACCTCCGTGGCCATCATCAGCCTCAGCTCTCCTGACCTGGTTTACGGCGCTGACGAGAACACTTTCCCGCTGATTCCCGCGGTGACGTGGATGTCGGGGGCGGCGGCCTCCAGCTACGTTCTGCGCGCCATGGTGGTACGGCATCCCACCCCGGAGGATCAGCGACACGCCTGGGTTGGCATTGCGCTCAGCACGACCGCTATCTGGGCTCTGGTCACCGGGGTCACGCTCATGCTTCCCTCCTTCGAATTCAACATCACCGATGAGCCGATCATTGTCCCCCTCTGCCAGTTGGTCGCCCCGGCCGCGGCGGCAGTGGCAACCGGCATTGCCGCCCAGTACGTGCCACTCCTCACCGACGCCGCCGGGGCTGAGCGCCGCGGCGAACCACCCGAGGCCCCGTACGAGGAGTACTGAGCAGACGGCCAACAGCCAACAGCCAACAGCTCGCGCTGCTCCCGTCGCCATGCGCCTTTCAGCCTGCTGGTCGCAGCCGCGTAGGCGAGTCCGGAGACCAGTCCCGTGGCAGTGACTACGCCCTCTGAACCGGTTCGGCGCAGGCTTCTGGGTGTTCTGTTTGCATCGAGCGCCATTACGAGGACGGGGTTGATTTCCGCCTTGACCGTGGCGGTGCTGGCCGCCGAGGACATGCTCGGCTCGGCATCTTTGAGCGGCATGCCGGCGGCCATGACCACGATCGGTATCGCCGCCGGAACGCCAGTCGTGGCCTGGCTGATGGCTCGATCCGGTCGCCGGGCGGGGTTGACGGCAGGCCTCGGCGTGGGTGCGATTGGAGCGCTGTTGGCCGGCATCGCTGTGAATGCCGGTTCCTTCCCGTTGTTTGTGACGGGGATGTTCATTTTCGGAGGCGGCTTGGCAGCAGAACGGCTCTCCCGATACGCCGCGGCCGACATCACTCCGGTCGCCCGTCAAGCATTTGCTATCAGCCTGGTGGTGTGGGCGGGAACGATCGGGTCGGTAGTGGGTCCGACACTGCTGGCTCCAGCCCGGCGGGTGGCCGAAGCGGCCGGACTCGAGGGTCTGGCCGGCCCGCTGCTATTGGCCGCCGCGCTGGCCGGCACCGCCTCGCTCGTGAACGCTCGGTTCTTGCGTCCGGACCCACTGTCGTTTGCCCCCGGTGAGGAGGCCGGGGGTCCGGCGCAGTCGACCCGGGCGCATCTGGATGCTCCGAAAGTCCGGGCGGCGATCGCGGCGCTGGTCGTCGGACAGGTAGTGATGGTGCTGATAATGACGATGACTCCCGTCCACGTGCGGCGGGCCGGTGAGGAACTGGGAATCGTCGGCCTGGTGATCGCGGCCCACACCCTCGGTATGTTCGCCTTCTCGCCGCTGACCGGCTACTTGAGCGATCGGTTTGGGAGAGTACGGGTGATCCTGGCCGGTCAGGTCATGCTGGTGGTTTCGGCTGTGATGGCATCGTTCGCGGCCGGAGATGACCGCCTTTTGCTGGTGGCTTCGCTCTTCCTGCTGGGCCTGGGGTGGAACTTCGGGTTCGTGGCTGCATCGGCGCTACTCACAGAGGATGCGGATGCCGGCTCGCGGGTTTCGTTGCAGGGTGTTGCCGACTCGGTGGTGTGGACGTCGGCGGCGGTGGCGGCCTTGTCGTCCGGTGCGCTGCTGGAGGCCGGCAGCTACACCTCGCTGTCTCTCATCGGTGCGTCACTGGTGGCAGTACCGGTAGTCGTGTTCGCCCGGTATCGGACCAGCCTGATCGGTTCGCCCGCCTAGCTACTACCGCCAGACGCCGGCAACCGGCCACCAACCGGCTCCGCCCCAGCCATAGGAGTCGTCGGTAGGGGCAGGGGCGCCTCCGCCGGGATTTGAGTTGCTGAGATAGACGGTGCTGGCCGAGGGGCGGAAGATTCCGGCCGTGTCCACGCTGTCGGCATTCCAGTCGCCGGCGACGAAGCGGTCGGATGCCTGCCCGAAGAAGAAGTTATCTGCTGTGGCTGCGACTGCTCCCGGCCCGGCCGGGGTCTGGTTGGTGTAGTAGACGAATCCGTCGGTCGCCCGGTAGAGAAAGATGCTGTCCTTCCCGTTGCCGTCGCCGTCGCCGCCGAAGGCGCGGTCGCCGGGGGTCCCGAACCAGAAGTCGTAATGGGTAGGCACAGGGGCTCCGCCGCTTCCGTTCGTGTCGGTCAGGAAGATGTGGCCATTCCGGTTGATCCCGAGTGTGTCGATGCCGTCTCCGTTCCAGTCGCCCGCGAACACCGAGTCGCCGGGGCCACCGAAGAAGAAGTCGAAGTCGGCAACACCCACCTGGCCGTCACCCGGCAGTGTGTTGGTCATGTACGCATAGCCGCCGCCGGGCCCAGGGCGCCAGGCTCCCGGAGTGTCGCGGCCATCGCCGTTCCAGTCGCCGAACAACGGGATATCTCCAGGGTTGCCGTACCAGAAGGTCCGGTCGGCCTGACCGGGCCGGCGGATGTGCCAGCGCCCGTTCGATTCGACCAGCAGCACCTCATCACCCAGCTGGTCCTCCAGTGCCTGCTTCCACTTGTTGGCCATTTTCAGGCGGCCGTTTGCGTTCGGATGGACTTTGTCCGCCTTGAGGTCGCTGGTGTTGAAGCCGGAGCGATGATCGATCAGCACGATCGGGGAGTTGGCGGTGCTCGAGTCCCCTGCGATACGGGCCCAGACCTGGTTCATGCCTTCCACCGGCTGCCCGTTGTTGTCGTTTCCGCCGTTGTGGGTTACCTCACATCCCAGAAACCCGCTGCCCGGGTTGGCACCCAGATCGCAAGGAATGATCTGGGCCAGGTAGATGGTGACGTTCGGGTTGCTCTGTCGGAGTTTGGCTATCAGGTCGCGGTAGGCCGGTTCGATCACGGTGTTGATGTGAGCCTGGTTCCAACTGAAGTCGATTCCGTTCTTGTCGTTGGTGCCTATGTGGACCAGGGCGGCCTCGTAGCTGAGATTGAACGACCCGGAGCTCACCATTGCGGCGGTCCGCTGAGCGGTGGTGGCCCCACCGTGCCCGTCGTGGTCCGGATCGAAGCTCCCGTCATCGCAGGTTCCAGTGTCGCCCTGATTCCCCACGAAGTCGACGGCACCACCCAGCGCCTTCCATAGATCGCATCGGTAGGCAGTGTCCCCGTCGGTTCCCTCCGTGATGGAGTCACCAACCAGGAGCACACGTTTGGGGGCTGCCGCCTGAGCCGGCAGAGCCAGCGTGGTGACAAAGAGCATGAGGGCGGCGAACAGATACCGCCATTTGGTTGATTTCACCTGGTCTCCGCCCCGGGACGTGTCTCTACCACCCTCTGTGGTAGACAACCACTAAGCGTAATCTGGTTAGCGGATGTGCATGTGACGATACCGCTTCAGGCGGACTGCGCCGCCACGTAATCGTCTAGTCCGTGCAGATATTGGTTGCGCTTCTTCTCCTCGAGCCAGGAGATCTCGAATGCATTCCGAATCAGCTGGACGACGTGGCTCTGACTCAGCTCTGCCGCCTGTTGGACCGCCATCAGATTCTCAGTCATGTACCCCGGGAAGTAGGCGGGGTCATCCGAGTTGATGCAAACCCGCAGGCCCAGCTCCAGCATGTGACGGATCTCAGCTGCCTTGAAACCGTCGGTGACGTAGCTGTTGGAGATTGGACACACCGTCAGGCCGAGGCCTCGGCTGCGGACTTCAGCCACCAGCTCGGGATCCTCGAGGGAGTTGACTCCGTGATCTATCCGATCGACCCCGATTTCGTTCAAGCACTGCCATAGATTCGCGATCGTGTCCTCCTGGTCGACGTCGCAGTGGGCGGTGACCCGATAGCCACGCTCTCTGGCGGCGGCGAACACCGCGGCGAACTTGTTGGGCGGGTTGTCTTTCTCGTCCGAGTCGAGACCCACTCCGATCAACCAATCCCGGTACTCGTCGGCAGTCTCCAGAGCCGCCATCGCCGATTCGGCACTCATGTCGCGCAGGAAGCACATGATCAGCTGCGAGTGCAGACCGAGAGACTCAGAGGCTTGCACCTGTGCCCGGCGGATTCCGCGAATGACCGTATCGAAGGCAACGCCCCGGCTGGTATGCGCCTGGGGATCGAAGAACACCTCGGCGTAGACCACGTTCTGGGAGTGAGCTTTCAGGAAATAGGCATAGGCGAGATCGAAGAAGTCCTCTTCGTCGACCAGCACGCTCATTCCCTCGTAGTACATCGCCAGGAACGAGGGAAGGTCATCAAAGTCATAGGCAGTCCGCATCTCCTCAACAGAGCTGTATGGCAACTCCAGCTTGTTGCGCTCGGCCAGGAGGAACTTCAGCTCCGGCTCCAACGTGCCCTCCAGGTGCAGGTGCAGCTCCGCCTTGGGAATCGCCTCGATGAATGAACGCATTGCCTATCTCCCTTCCAGTCCGACTGTACCCACCTGAGAGGGTCGACCGGATGGCGGCGGCCCCTGGCTAGGGTCGCTCGGATGCGAAGGATCATTCTGGCGCTGGCCCTGGTTGCCTCGGCCTGCTCAGGTGGGGGAAGCGATAGCGCGGACTCCACCACTACGACTCCCGCGCCGAGCACAACCACCACCTCGACACTGGCGCCTACGACAACGACGACGGTCGCTCCGGGGGGTTGGCACCTCGCCTGGCAGCCGACGGAACTGGTCGAGGGCTTCACCGGGTTGCTGACTGGAGTGGAGGGAGTCGGAACCGTCTCGATGGTCCGGGTGGGCGACGCTCACATCGCCGAGACGTCCCGGCCAGACGGCACCATCATCGAACAGCCTGCCGACGGCTTCGTCATCCCAGTGGAGGTGCACGCCGTCGACGGCGCGGCCCACGCTGAGTTCGTTCCGGCAGCTGTGTCGGAGGTCATGGCATCGCTGGAGGATGATGAGGTGATGCTCGGCTCCACGTCGGCGGCATTGCGCGGGTTGTCGACCGGCGACACGATCGAGTTCTCGACCGGTCTGACCGTGAGCGTGGCAGGCGTCGTCGATGATGACTACGTGGGCGACGCCGAGGTCGTGACCGCCCGGCCGGACCCCGAAACCATCACCAGATTCCTGGATAAGTACGCAGTCTTCTGGTTCGACGGTGAGCGCGGCTTCCTGGAAGCGTCGGTAGCCGGCTTTCCCGGCGAGCCGGTGACCATCCGAGGTCCCGGGGAGGTGTTGGTCTTCAGGCACGGTGACTCCGTCCGGTCCCAGGTTGCCTTCAAGGAACGGTTCGGAGAGTTCCTGATCCGGCCTACCTCGAATGGCTTCGAGCAAGAACGAGCCTGGCGGGACGAGAACATAGTCACCGAGACGATTCCGTTGTTGGGAACGGTCACCTGCCATCGAGAGTTCACCGCCCTTCTCCGCCAGGCAATGGTCGAGTTGGATGAGGCCGGTCGGGGCGCCGTCATCAATCCCGCCTCATTCCTGGGTTGCTGGAATCCACGGTTCATTGCCGGTCGTCAGGCGATTTCTCACCACTCCTTTGGTGCCGCCGCCGACATCAACTTCTTTGAGTCCGAGGATGGGCCGCACTCACCGACCGATCCAGACCTGCTCATCGCACTGTTTAACGCCGGGCTCACCTCGGGCCACCTCTGGGTCAACCCCGACCCCGGCCACTTCGAGTGGTTCAGCTGAGACAGCGGACAGCGGACAGCAAACAGCGGACAGCGGACAGCAGGCAGCAGGCAGCAAGCAGCAAGCAGCAAGCAGCAGACAGCAAGCAGCAGACAGCAAGCAGCAGACAGCAAGCAGCAGACAGCAGACAGATGCGGATTCTGGTTCTGGCTGACAGCTGACAGCTGATAGCTGATAGCTCAAAGCCCGGTACTCTCGCCGTGAATGAGAGCGTCCCTCTTCGTATTCAGTCTGCTTGCTGCGTTCGTTGCAGGGGCGGCTGTTCTGTTGACAGTGGGAGACCTTGCGGCCCTGCTGGTCTTCGTTCTGCTGGTCGGTGTCGCGGTGGCGTCGTTCGTTGTGAGCCGCCAGGTTGCCCGCGGTCTGCTGGCCGGTGTGGTGCTCGCTCTTCTCGTTAGCGCCCTGTTCCTGGCGGTGGGAACGGCGAGGTTGGTGAACGCCTTCACCACCACAGAGGGTCCGGTTGACCCGCCAGACCCGGTCGCACTGGCTACGGCCGACGTGAAGGTCACTCAGGTGCGCGACTCGGTCGCCTTCCATCTGGAGCTAACCGAGGACGAGATGACGGCCTATGTGCTCGACGGGCTGCAAGGAGTGGAAGACAATCCTCTGAAGTCGGTCACCCTGGATGTCGTCGATGGGATCGACGGGGGACCGGGTCGCCTCGAGTTCAACGCTGAGTTCAAAGGTGGAGGAGTCGGAGCCAGCGGGGCCGTGACGGTGGTCCTCGAGCAGGGGAAGGTGCAGGTCGACCTGGCCGATCTCTCGGTTGGGTCCTTCGACCTTCCCGGGCTAGCCCACAATTCACTGGAGGACCTGGTTGAGCGGGTGGCCGACTTCAATGAGACCCTCGAAGACTTCGAGGTAGATGTCCAGTCGATAGTTCTCGCCAATGATCGTCTGACCATCACCGGTGCTCAGGTCGCCACCGAATTGCTCACTTCGACAACGCTTCTGGACGGCCTCAGTAGTGCTGCCGGTTCGGCCGTCGATGCAGTCAGCCCTCCACCCGAACGCCTTGGCCCCGGAGTCGTCGACTCAACCTCGGCTCCCGGAAGTCCTGTCTATGTGGC
>JBPCTX010000088.1:0-12158 GCA_051011455.1 Acidimicrobiia bacterium
GCCGAAAGCCGAAAGCCGAGAGCCGGAGGCCGAAAGCTGGTAGCTAGTGGCTGGTAGCTGCGGGCGAAGCCCCGCTACCCCGTGTTCCTCAAGCCTGCTGCGATTCCGTTGACCGTTGAGAGGAGAGCGCGGCGCAGCTTGTCGTCGTTGCCGCCGGCTCTGGCCTTGGCCAGCAACTCCACCTGCACGAAGCTCATGGGGTCGATGTAGAGGTCGCGTACCGCCAGGGTGCGGGCCAGGGTCGGGTTGCGATCCAGGAGGCTCTGCTCGCCGGTCACGGCCAGCACCTCGGCCACCGTCAACTCATATTCGGCCCGGATGTCATCGAATACATGCTGGTGAGCGGGGTCGACCAGGCGCTTCACGTAACGGGCCGCCACCGGCAGATCGGTCTTGGTGAGGGTCATCTCCACGTTGGAGATGAAGGTACGGAAGAAGGACCAACGCTCGTACATTTCGCCGACCAGGTCTGCATGTCCTGCCCGCCGGGCTGTCGCCAGTCCGCTGCCCACCCCATACCAACCCGGGACCACCTGTCGCGATTGGGTCCAGCCAAACACCCACGGGATCGCCCGCAGCCCCTCCAGGCCGGTGCCGCTGCCGGGCCGCCGGGCGGGACGCGAACCGATGTTCATCGCACCCAACTCCTCAACCGGAGTGGAAGTCAGGAAGTAGGGCACCAGGTCGGGATCGTCGATCAGGCTCCGATAGGCGTCGAAGGCGGCCGCCGAGATGTCGTCCATCGTCTCGAACCACCGGGCGAGAGTATCGGGATCGGCCCGCGACTGGCGGTGCAGCAACGAGGCCTCCAGGACTGCGGCCAGACCAACCTCGAGATTGCGATACGCCAGCTCGGGAAGCCCGTACTTGTCGGCCACCACTTCCCCCTGCTCGGTCAGCTTGAGGGCGGCATCCACAGTGCCGAAGGCCTGGGCCATGATGGCGTCTCCAGTGGGCCCGCCGCCCCGGCCCACAGTCCCTCCCCGCCCATGGAAGAAACGGAGTTTCACCCCGTGCCGGACGGCCACATCCCGGATGGCCCGCGTGGCCTGGTACAGCTCCCACTGCGAGGTTGTGATCCCCCCGTGCTTGTTTGAGTCCGAGTAGCCGAGCATGACCTCCTGCAGGTCGCCTCGCAACTCGACTATCCGCCGGTAGGAGGGCAGGGACAGCAGGCGGTCGAGACTGGCCGCCCCGCCCCTGATCTCATCGATCGTTTCGAACAGCGGCACGAATCCGATCCGGGCCACCCCGCTGTGGATATCGATCAGACCGGCCTCCCTGGCAGCCACCGCAGCCGCCAGCACGTCGTCCGCATCCACCGTCATCGACAGGATGAAGCTCTCGATCGTTCCAGGGCCGTACTTGTCGAGCGCCCGACGGGTGGCGGCGAAGGCACCAAGCGTGGCGGCGGCCGCGCCCTCGAGCTCAACGGTGGGCGACGAGAGAGGACGCCGGCTCTCCAGTTCGGCTGCCAGCAGGGTCGTCCGGGCCGGTCGGTCGGTGGATCGGTACTCGTCGCCGCTTCCATCCAGCCGGTCATACAGGGAGGCGATGACCTCGTGCACGCGACCGGCGTCCTCTCGAATGTCCATCGTGGCCAGCCGGAACCCAAAACACGCCACTCGCCGCATCAAACGGGTCAGCGATCCCCCGGCGATCAGCTCACCGCGCCTCTGCATGAGCGAGTCGTACAACAGCCCCAGATCGTCGAGAAGGTCCTCGCCGGTCCGATAGTCGTGGCCGGGCACGGGCTGCGAACCATCCTCCATCCGGCTGCGAGTGTTGTGGAGGCGCTGGTGGATGTAGGCCAGCTTGAGGCGGTAGGACTCGCGGGCATTCAACTGGCCAAAGCGGCTAAACACCTTGGGCAGCGCTTCCCGGTCGGCTTCGAGTGACGATTCCAGCTCCGCGGTAGCCGCGGTGAGGCGGCCCGAGACGCTCAACTCGGCGGCGAGAGCCTCAACCGCACGGATGAGGTTGCGGAGCCCATGTTCATGCTGGATGGCGAGCACCTCGGCGGTGATTTCCGGCGTCACATTCGGATTCCCATCTCGATCACCGCCCACCCAGGTACCGAAGCGGATCGGAAATTGATCGGGAGGCAGCGAAACTCCCAGTCGGCCCAATTGCTCGTCAACGCTGTCGGACAGCGATCCGATCGTGTCATCGAACAACTCGTCGAAGTAGTAGACGGCGGAACGGGCCTCATCGATCGGGGTGGGCCGGTCGTGACGCAGCTCATCGGTCTGCCACATCAGGTCGATTATCTCGCTCACCCTCTTGTCGATACGCCGCAGCTCAGAGGCCGTCACCCGGTTGTCGCCGCGCTCGGATAGCAGTTCGGCGATGTCGGCCACCTTGGTCAGAAGCGAGCGGCGGGCCGCTTCTGTCGGATGTGCCGTGAACACCGGCCGGAGCTCCAACCGCTCGACCACGTCGGACACGAGTGCCGGATCGAGGTCGGACGCCAGAATCCGATCAACTGTCGCCTCCAGGGCATCGTTGACCGGACCGGTGCCCGAGACCGGGTCACTAACCCGGTGGGGCTGCTCGGCGACATTGGCCAGAAAGAAGTAGGCGCTGAAGGCCCTCACGAGGTTGATGGTCGTGTCCAGGTCGAGCCGGGCCAACACCTCCTCTAGCTCGGACGCGTCCGGAGCGTCCTCGCCTCGCAGGCGCTTGGTGATGGCGCGCACCTCTTCAACCAGCGCCAGAAGGTCCGGGCCCACCTGGCGAACCAGGGTCTCGCCCAGGTTGGTGCCTAGCCGCCGGATGTCGCTTCGCAGGGCACTATCGCGATCAACCATGGTCGGCAGCGTAGTTCAGGCGAGGTTGGAGCCGGCGAGGGCAATGAACAACACGAAGGCCGTGAGGAGCACGGCGCCCTCTCGTCGAACTAGATGTCCTCCCGTCGCCACCAACAGACCGGCCATCGCCGTGATGAACAACATCAACCACAGCAGCGGATTGAAACCGGACGAGATGACGCCGGGGCCGATCACACCCGCCACGCCCCCGACCGCCAGGGAGTTGAATAGATTTGAGCCCAGGACGTTGCCAAGCACCAGGTCGGCCTCGCGGCGGCGCACCGCCGCCATCGCGGTGGCCAACTCAGGAAGGCTGGTGCCAACTGCGACGAGGGTGGCGGCGACGAAGGCGGACTGGATGTCGAACTCCACTGCCAGCTGCTCGGCCCCCTCAACCAGCACGGTGGCAGCCAGCACGGTGAGCACCATGGCGAGAATCCCCAGGACCACCTCCCTGCGCAAGGTGACCATTCGCGCTACCTCGTCCTCGTCAGGTTGGAGCGACGACTCTGACCAGCGTACGAGCAGTCCCAGCGCCATGACGAGCACCGCCAGCAGCACCATCCCCTCCCACCGTTGGATGTCGCCGTTGATGTGAAGGACCAGGTACAGGATGGTCACCAGCAGAACCAGGCTCCCCTCCTTGCGAATCAGTCGGCGACTGGCTGTGATCGGACGTATCAGGGCGGCGGCACCCAGCACCAACGCCAGGTTTGCCACGTTCGATCCAACAACGTTGGCGACCGCGAAGTCCGGATCGCCTTTGGCCGCCGCCAGGCCTGAGACAACCATCTCGGGCAGAGATGTGCCGAACCCGACCAGCAAGGCGCCGACCAGCACCGGTGAGAGGCCGAGAAAGCGGCTGATGCGGCTGGCGGCGACCACAAAGCGGTCGGCCGCCATCGGGAGCACTATCAGTCCGCCAATGGTGAGAGAGAACGCAGCGAGCATCAGCCACCCATCGTAGGGAGACGCCACTCACCCGGGAAGGCAGGTGACTAGTCACCGCGGACGGCCCGTAAACCCTCCCTCAATCGGGAGATTCGGTCACAGTACGGGTGGTTGGCTTATGGAAGCGCAGTAACCACTGCAGCGCAGCCGTCGCCCAACCGCGACGGTGTGAGGCCGCCGGTCCTTTCTTCCCCCCTCGGAGTAGGCCGGCGGTCTCACTATTGGGCTCTAGGCAGCTGAGGTGAGCGCACGGCTCAGGATTGCCAGACGGTCCGGAACCGGCCGGTAGTAGACCCATCGACCCCGCTTCTCGCTCTCAACCAACCCGGCCTCACGCAGGGTCTTGAGATGGTGGCTGACCGTCGGCTGGGAAACTCCCAGCGGCTCGACTAGGTCACAAGCGGCGCAGGCTTCGCCGGCGGCGCTGATCAAGCTCAACAGCCGGAGCCGGGTGGGATCGGCCAGCACGCGGTACCACTCGGCCAAGCGGACCGCCTCCCCGGCTCCCAACGGCTCGTCCAGCAGCGGGGGACAGCATTCGACAATCGTGTTCATGTTTCTGCCTTTCGTTCTCAGAGAATGATCTGGGCCAGCCAGCCGAGGACCAGCGCTCCACCGAAGAGCAGCGCTACCACCAGTCCAACAACTCGTTTCTTGGCGATCACGAACAGCCCGCTGATGGCACCGACGCTGGTGCCGGCACCGGTCACGAGGAACGCCATCGCCGGTCCCGGCCCCATCCCGCCGTCCATCAGGGTGGCGACGAGGGGGAGGGACGCCTCGGTGTTGATGTAGGCCGGTATTCCGAGGATGGCTGCCAGCGGAACCGCCAACACCGACCCATCGCCCAGGTAGTCGGTCAGCCAGGCAGTCGGGATCGCCTCAATGGCGAGGTAGCCGACGGCAGTGAAGGCCAGGAAGAAGAGGGTCAGCTTTCGCCCGGTTGCCCAGAGCTCGGCGAGGAACTCGTCGATCTTCCACTTCTCCCGCAACGGGGGCAGCTCCGTGATTGCCACCGCCCCCGGCCCGAGGCTGAGGGCAACCGGCTGTGGAACGGAGCAGGCACCGGTGGCGCAGTCCTCTTCATCAGGCCGGATCCGGGCCTGGTCGTACAGCCACCCTCTCCGATCGAGAACGCCGGCCACCCCGCCGGCGACCAGTCCCAGCCCGATCGTGCCCACAAAGAACAGCAGGGCGAACGGCCAGCCGAAGAGCCCGGCCGAGAGCAGCAGCTCGGATGGACTGGTCAGTGGCGAGGCGACCATGAAGGCAACCAGCGGCGCCCACGGAGCCGCGCTGGCGAGCATTCCGACCATCACCGCTGTGGTACCGCAGGAGCAGAACGGGGTGAGGGTGGCGAGGAGAACGGCGCCGCCGGTTGCGACCAGCTTCCTCTTTCGCAGCATTCCGGAGACGCGGTCGGTTCCCACGTACACCGTCACAAAGGCGGCGGCTAGCACCGAGATGAGCAGGAACGGCCAGACGCTGCCGAACGTGCCCACTACATCGCCAAACACCCGCCCCAGCAGGTCTGTGAAGTAACTCAGTTCCATGACGTATCGATCCTCATCTATATGTTAACGACATACATACAGACGCACATCCATGCATTTGGACGCAGGAATCCTCCTGGGAAAGGTTGAGGCATCACCGGGAGGCCTCACGGACCTCCCGGCGGGAATCACTATCGTGCGGCGGCATCGACCCCCACCAGAGAGAGGCTCCATGGCCAACCCGCGAACTCCGAAGCGAGCCCTGATCGAGGGTCGACCGGCCCTGATCGTCATCGACATCCAGGCGTCTGCGTTCATTGAGCAAGACGTTCGAGCGATCGATCACATGCCTGGATACGCGGATCGAATGGCCAGGGCCAGGGTCGCCATCGACCAGGCGCGCCAGTGCAATATCCCGGTGGTGTTCTTCCAGGAGGTGCACCGCCCCGATCTGGTCGACTTCGGTCGAGAACTGGACGGGAGCGAAGACATCCACTGCCTCGAGGACAATCCGAACACTGCCGTGGCGGTCGAGGAGTTGGGCTTCGTGCCGAGCGACTATCTGATCAGAAAGCGCCGCTACTCGGCCTTCTTCGGCACCGACTTCGAAATCCTGCTCAGGGGGCTGAAGGTAGACACTCTGCTGCTGTGCGGGGGGTTGACCGACGTGTGCGTGCATTACTCCTTCGTCGACGCCCATCAGTCGGACTACTTCTGCCGGGTCATCGAAGATTGCGTGGCCGGATCGAGCGAGACGGCCTATGAGTACGCGTTGCAGGCCATGGAGTACCTCCAGACCGGGGCCCGCCGGTCACTAGCTGAAGTGCTCGATGCGATGGACGACTACCAATCCCGCGCCCCGGCGGCTGCCCCGATTCCCAACGGCTAGGCCGAGGGCCGTTAGTCGGCCCCTGACTGGCGGGCGCGCTGACGGTAGGCGGCGACGTTCTCACGGGTGGCGCACCGCGTCGAGCAATGACTCCTGGAGCGGTTCTTGGAGGTGTCGACATACACGTCGACACAGTCGTGCGCCGAGCACGAGCCAAACCGCTCCAGCCCCCCGTCACACAGCACCGCGCTCAGACCCATCGCAGTAGCCGCAGCCAGCCAGTTGGCGGTGCCGCCCGTCCGCGGCTCGAAATGCATGTGAGGGGAAGCCGAATGAACGCTGATGCGGGGAACAGCGACAACGTCCGCCAGGATCTTGTTGAGCCCTTCGGCAGCTTCCTCCTCATCGCCGGCAACAAAGACGTCCCGCAGTTGCTCCCGCAGTCGGCGGGCGGCTTTGAGGTCCTTGTCGGCGGGGTTCCCGGGATGCCAATCCTCGGCATGCCAATCGCGTTCGTAGCCGCCCAGGAAGGCTTCCAGCTCATCCACCGTCTGCAGCTCGTCGATTCCGTCGATTGGATTGCGAGTGTTGACGAGGTCCACAGCCATTGAGACTGCCAAGTCGTTGTAATGAGAAAAATCCACTTGACCTATTACTCCGAGGAGGGTATGCTGTAACCGTTAAACAAAGCATAGGCTATTACAGAGGAGAGCGCAATGGCCAATCTCAGAGACCACCACACCACCCACCCCGGTCGCAGTCCTCTCGAAACGCCGACGTGGGATCGGAGCAGCGGCCGTCCGAAGGGACGCGGCCCCCAAGCTCGCCCCATCTTCGAGGTGCTGCGCGACCTGGCCGAGGCCCGGGGCTCCTATGAGCAGCTTCGGGTCGGGGACGCTCCCTTGATGGAGCGAGCCCGGCTGGTCTCACTACTCCATGAACTGCGGGCCGAGGCGTCTGAGGCTCGGAAGGCAGTGGGGAGGGCCTAGTGCACCCGGTGATGACTCAATACCTGGCGGCTGCGGTCGTGGCAGACCGACACCGGCAAGTCGAGCGGCATCGGCGATCCGGCCGGGGTAGGCGTCGATCGGAGGGCGACTCCGGCGGGCAGTCCGGTCGACCCGGTCTCAATGCCAGACCGCTGGACAATCGGCCCCGCGGGCGCACGCGTCGGACCGGCCCCGGTGAATAACACCGCTAGGGCCGAGGCCGAGGCGCAGATCAGGCGCCATGTCGAGACACTTTTCGACGCGTTCCTGGCCAAGGACACCGACACTCTCCGCAACGGACGGACTCACGACTGGAAGGGATTCCAGATCCCGAGTACCGGACTGATCCGTGGAGTCGATAGCTACATGGTCGACCTCGATACCGCCCTCCAGAACCTCGAGGTGACCCGCTATGAGTTCCTCGAATTCGAAGTCGACATCCACGGCGAAGTTGCGCTCGTGTTCTATGTAGCTCGCGACTGGTTGAGCACACCAGACGGAGAGAAGACGATATTGGTGAGAGCTCTCGACGTCTACGCAATGCAAGACGATGGCTGGATTCAGATCGGGTCCAACATCTGCCTGGTGCCCGACCAACCGCCGGCCCCCTGAGCGCCTCTCACGCCGGCAACAGAAGCTCCGGGCCGTTGTTGCGCACGTTGTTGACCTCGGTCGACACCTCGTAGGTCTCGAGCAGGGCCTCGGGAGGCGGACGAAGAACCGACCTCAACTGCTCGACATCGTGATTGTCCCGGTCGAGCCATGCATCCCAGACCGGCTCGGGGAGCAACGCCGGCATACGGTCGTGGATCGGGGCCATAAACTCGTTTGGCGCGGTCGTGACAATCGAACAGGTCCGGATCCACTCATCGGTCTCGGGATCCTTCCAACTGGCCCAGAGACCGGCCAGCGCCATCGGAGCGTGCGACTCCACGAAGATGAAATGTGGAATCTTCAGATCGCCGCGCCTGGTCCACTCGTAGAAACCGTCGGCCGGGATGAGGCAGCGCCGACCCTTGAACGAATCACGGAAGGCCGGCTTCTCAGCAAGCGTTTCGGCTCGGGCGTTGATGAAGCGCGCGGCCTGCTTGCGGTCCTTCGACCAGTGGGGTACCAATCCCCAGCCGAAGCTGCCCACCAGGCGTTCGCCGCCATGCTCGGCCACCGCGTACACCCGGTCGGTTGGCGCCACGTTGTAGTTGGCACTCAAATGCTCCGTCTTGACGGCGTCGGCTCCGAAGTAGCGGGCGTAATCATCGGCTGAAGCGCTCTGAACGAACCGGCCGCACACGGTGCTACTCCTTCGGGGGGCTCCGGCGGCCCCAGATCCCGACCACGAAGCCCGCCCCGGCCCCGACAAACGAGAAGACGATGGCTTCTACGGTGGCGTCGCCGAACGGGAGGAGCGAGCCGCCCCGCAGGCTGTCGTTGAAGGCGAG
Source organism: Acidimicrobiia bacterium (assembly GCA_051011455.1). GTDB lineage: Bacteria > Actinomycetota > Acidimicrobiia > Spongiisociales > SHLN01 > SHLN01. The sequence continues at coordinate 8,512 of JBPCTX010000088.1, forward strand.
CACCGCGGTGGCAATCAGTGCGTTCATCAGGCCGGAGACGGCGGCCCCCAGCGCCGCCGGGTTGGAGAGCGGCCCCGATCCGGTGCTGCGATGGCTCATCGCCACCGCCGCCGCCACCAGCAGTGGACCCAGGTGGAAGGTGGTCTCAGGGCTTCTAAACGCCAGGAACATCCAGAGCAGCCCGAGGCCGAGCGACAGGTAGAGGATACGCCCGGGGTTGCGGGCCGCTTCTCGCTCGGGGGACATGTCTGCCATGCCCGGAAGCTAGTGGGATCGCAGACGCTTCGGAGGGGCGGTCAGCTGCTGGAGCGAGCAGGCGGACCCAGGCTGCTGCGGATTCGTTAGGCGGCAGCCCATCCCTGTTCGTCGGCCAGGGTGATGAGAGCTTCGACAACTTCGGGATCGAACTGGCTGCCGGAGCCTTCCTGGATGTTGCCGAGAGCTTCGTCCACCGCCAGAGGGAGACGGTAGGGACGGGGGCTGAGCATGGCGTCGTAAGCATCGGCCACCAGCAGGATGCGAGACGCCACCGGAATCTCCTCGCCGCTGTCGCCGTGCGGGTATCCCTTGCCGTCGATCCTCTCGCAGTGCTTGAGGACGGTCTCGGCCACCTCCGGGTGGACCGAAGAGGCGATCATTTGAAAGGCGTACTCGGGCTGGTTGCGAACCCTTTGCCACTCGTCATCGGTCAAAGGGCCCGGCTTGTCCAGAACCTCGTCGGGAACGCTCAGCTTGCCGACGTCGTGCAAGAGGGAAGCCAACCGGAGGCGGGCGACCTTGACCGGCGGAAGCTGCAGGCGAATGCCCACCGACGAGGCCAGCTCGGCCACTCGGAAAGCATGCTCGGCCGAGCGTCGATCTCTTTGCTCGAGAAGATTCAGGAGCACGGAGATCGCCGAGGGCCGGCGGGCACCGCGATCGTCCATGTCGGGGGTTGCCGCCAGACGTGCGCGGATGCCCTCGATGGACGGGGTGGGGTGATCAAAATCGAATCGGCTTGTCACTCTGGCTTCATCGGTCCCCGGACACCATTACTTGAGATGCTCAGGGCACTAGTCACAGGTCGGTTCCCGGCTACTCGCGCGATAGCGTTTGGGAGGTGCTCCGGGGGAGCCATCTCTCCATTGATGAAGGATTCTCGTATGACTGATGTGAAGGAAAGCCCGTCCGCTACCCGCCTCGCGGCCCGGGTTCAAGACGCTGTGAAGATCTATGGCGAGGGCGATGCGGCCGTGCATGCGCTGGCCGGTTTGAGTGTCGACTTCGAGCGGGGCCGATTCACCGCCATCATGGGACCTTCCGGTTCCGGCAAGTCCACCTTGCTGCACTGCGTTGCCGGCCTCGACGAGCTGACCAATGGTTCAGTGTTCATCGGCGACACCGAGCTAGGAACACTGAAGGACCGCGACCTGACTCTCCTGCGCCGTGAGAAGGTCGGCTTCATCTTCCAGGCGTTCAACCTGATTCCCACCCTCAGCGCGGCCGAGAACATCACCCTGCCGTTGGACATCGCCGGCGACGACCCTGATCAGGACTGGTACGAGCAGGTGGTGGCGACGGTTGGCCTCGCCGACCGGCTGACCCACCGGCCCACCGAGTTGTCGGGGGGCCAGCAACAGCGGGTAGCCGCCGCCCGGGCCCTGGTTTCCCGGCCCGAGATCATCTTCGCCGACGAGCCCTCTGGCAACCTCGACTCCACCTCTGCCGGAGAACTGCTCGGATTCATGGAGCAGGCCGTCAAGGAACTGGGCCAGACCATCGTGATGGTCACTCACGATCCGGTGGCAGCCTCCTATGCCGACCGGATTGTCTTCCTCGGCGACGGGAAAGTGGTTGGTGAGCTCCACGATCCCACCCAGGAAACGGTCCTCGACATGATGAAGCAGCTTGGGGGCTAGAGCATGCTCAAACTCGCCTGGAAGGGAGTCCTCGCCCACAAGCTGAGGCTGGGCCTCACGGCCATCGCCATCGTCCTCGGAGTGGCTTTCGTTTCCGGAACCCTGGTGTTCACCGACACGCTCGATCGCGCCTTCAGCGGTCTGTTCGACGAGATCAATGCCACGGTCGACCTGTATGTGCGAGGCGAAACCGACTTCACCACAGAGGTGGTACCGATCCCGGCCGAAGTCCTCGATGACGTCAAAGCTGTCGACGGAGTTGGCAACGCCGCCGGCACGGTGCAGGGGTTTGCTCAGTTCATCGACGCCGACGGAGACCCGGTCGGAGGGGGGGCGCCTACCTTCGGGTTCTCATGGACACCGGGGGCCGAAGACCTATCGGTCTTATCCATAAAGGAGGGCCGACCGCCTGAGAACGGCGACGAGGTAATGGTTGATGCCGGCACCGCCGAGACCAACAGCTTCAACATCGGTGACAGCGTCAGAGTGATTCTGGTGACCGGGACCGAGGAGTTCGAGATCGTCGGTCTGGCCGGATTCGGGACCGAAGACAACTTGCTCGGCGCCACCCTGGCCATCTTCGACCAGGACACCGCATTCAGGGTGTTCGCCTCACCCGACCAGTTCGCATCCATTTCAGCCGTCGGCGACGGCACAGTTGCGCTCGAGTCGCTGGTCGATCGGGTCAACGACATCTTGCCGGACGGATTTGAGGCCGTCACCGCCGACGTTCAGAGCCAGGACGACCAGGAGGATTTCCAGGAGGCGATCGGGTTCCTGAGCACCGCCCTGCTGGTCTTCGCCGGTATCGCGGTGCTGGTGGGTGGATTCATCATCTACAACACGTTCTCGATCATCATCGCCCAGCGGATGAAGGAGATGGCCCTCCTGCGGGCAGTGGGAGCGACCTCGCGACAGGTCACTCGCATGGTGGTGGTGGAGGCGCTGTTGGTTGGTCTGGTGGCTTCGGCCGTTGGAGTGCTTGGCGGAGTCGGGCTCACCATGCTCATCCGGTGGGCGTTCGACGCAGGCGGGGTGGGGTTCCCACAGGGACCGCTCACCATCCGACCCAACACAGTCATCGTTGGAATGCTGGTGGGACTGATCGTGACTCTGTTCTCGGCCGTGATCCCTGCCCGTCAGGCTTCTCGCATCCCGCCGGTGGCGGCGATCAGTGAGGCCACCGTCGGCGGACCGAAGTCGCTGCGCAAGAGAGCACTGGCCGCCTCGATCATGACCGCGGTGGGTGCCGTGGTCCTGTTTCTTGGCCTCTTCTCCTCCACAGGCAACACGTTGAGCCTGGTGGGGTTGGGGGCCGTCATTCTGTTCTTTGGCGTTGCCGGCCTGTCTCCGCTCATCGCCCGGCGCAGCGCCCGATTGATCGGGGCGCCTTTGCCGCGCATCTACGGGGTGACGGGGACCCTGGCGCGTGAGAACTCGGTGCGCCGCCCCCGCCGAACTGCCGCCACCGCCTCCGCCCTCATGATCGGAGTGGCCGTGGTGAGCGTGGTGGCGATCCTCGCCTCATCGATCAAGCAATCCATAACCGACCAGATCACTCAGAACTTCGGGTCGGTCGACTACCAAATCCAGGGCTCGGCCTTCGGCGATCCGTCGGTTACCGGTGTCAGCCCGGCGGTCGTCGACGAGTTGAACAAGTTGTCTGAGGTCGAAGTGGTCTCGCCGATGGCATTCGGGTTCTGGCGCAACGCCGATGGCTCGGAACGGCAGTTGATATCGATAGATCCG
>JBPCTX010000089.1:0-6526 GCA_051011455.1 Acidimicrobiia bacterium
GGTTTCGCTCGGAGGGGGGGGGGAGTTCGGGTTCTCCAACAGAACCCTTTTTTTTGGGCCGTCCGCCCCCCCGTCCCCCAGGCCCAGTAGGAGCCCGTCGACGCGTGCGAGGCTCCTGGCCAGTCCCGGAGATTGACCGACCAGATTGCGTTCTGATGATGTAGATCTGACTGGCGACCTACAGATCAAACACGATGGCTGAGTGATCGGAGCCGGCTACCGGGATTACCCAAAGGTCCGAAACCTTGACGCCGTCAACGAACACGTGGTCGATGCGAAGCAAGCGCGGCCAGCGGGAGTTGGGTCCCCAGGTGCGGCGGGGGAGCCGCCCGTAACGTTTGGCAACCGTTCGATGGGCGTCTTCGAAGCGGCCGGCCAGCCGGCGGTAGAGCGGCCAGAGGGGAGTGGAGTTCATATCACCGATCACCATGCGCGGGTGGACCGGGGCGGATTCGAGATAGCGACTGAAGCCGGCCCATTGAGCACGGCGGGCGGAGTGAGCCGAAACCGGCTTGCGAGGTCCAGGCGCGGCAAAGTGCATGTTGATGATCTCGAGCGGCTCGGAGAGTGTCGGCCAATCCTCCGGATCTAGGACGGCGATCAGCCCGCTCTTGTGAGGGAGCTCCAGACTGGTCACCTTGCCGGGTCGGTTGAGAGCAATCCCCATCCCCCGGAAGTCATGCGACGGCTCCAACTCCCCGTACGGATACATCCCGGCCAGGTGATCGGCGGCGGCCGGGCTCAATTCTTGAGTGCAGACCACGTCGGGGGCGTAGTGGGTGACCTGATCGGCAAAGGCCGAGGCGTCCCCCCGGTCTGCCCACAGGTTGGCGGTCATGATGCGAATTCGCTCCATGCCCTCCTATCGGAACCCACCCCACTGGGCCTGAGTGTCTTACCTGCTCTCTGGTCTCTAGTCCCTAGTGCGGGTGAAGCGATTCCCCTCCCGCTTGCGGGAGGGGCTAGGGGAGGGCTGGGCAACCCGAAGGGGTGAGAGCGCGTTCCCGTGCTCTCGTTTGGGGGAACCCCAGCAGTAAGCAGTAAGCACCACGAGGCCGCCCAGTGTTCTGGCTGATAGCTGATAGCTGATAGCTGATAGCCGATGGCCAAGAATGATTTGCATCACCCGCCCCCCACGTGTTGGCTGGCCCCTATGAAGATCGGCATTCAGCTTCCGGAGATCGAGCGCGAGGTTCGCTGGGCGGAAGTGCGGGAGATGATCCTCCTCATCGAGGACTGTGGCTTCGATTCCATCTGGGTGGGAGACCATCTCCTCTACCGGGCGGATCACCTGGGTGTCGTTGGGCCGTGGGAAGCGTGGACTCAGTTGGCGGCAATCGCGGCCTTGACCGAGAAGGTGGAGTTCGGTCCGTTGGTAGCGTCGACGTCCTTTCACAACCCCGCCATGCTCGCCAAGAAGGCGGTGACGATTGACGAGATCAGCGGTGGCCGGTTGATTCTGGGATTGGGCGCCGGCTGGAACGAGGCCGAGTACCGCGCCTTCGGATTCCCGTTCGACCACCGCGCCAGCAGATTCGAGGAGGCCTTCACGATCATTCGCACCCTGGTGAGCGAGGGGGAGATCGACTTCGAAGGCGCCTACTACTCGGCCCGTGACTGTGTGATTCATCCGAGGGGGCCCCGGCCCGAGGGCCCGCCGCTGATGATCGGGTCCCAGGGTCCCCGCATGCTGGAGATAACGGCTCCCTACATGGATGCCTGGAACGCCTGGCATTCATGGTTTGGCAACGAACCGTCCAAGCTGCGGCCCATTCTGGACCAACTCGACGCAGCGCTCGAAGGGGCAGGCCGCGATCCCGCCGAAGTGGAGAGAACCGTGGCTGTTTTGGTCGAATTGAGCGGCGGTTCGGGGCGTCTGGCTGGAGACCACACAAGGGGAACCATCAACCCGTTGGGTGGTTCTCGCGACGAAATTGCGGCCGCTTTGGGCGAGTACGCGCCTATGGGCGTCAAACACCTGCAAATTGTTCTCGATCCGATTAATCTCGGGTCGATTACAGAAATGGCGGAAGTTATTCGGGGCGTGAAATCTCTGTGATTATGGAACATTTCCCGTCCACGAACCGTTCCAATCGCGTATAGTTTGTGAACCCATTCACAATTATGCGAATGGGCCGGGTCCAATACGCCCGGCAGGAGGGGTAAATGGTTACAGCTCAGAGACAGGTCAGCGGCGCGGTAGACGACGTTACGTACTACCTCAATAACATCGCGCGCCACGATCTGCTTACCGCTGAGGACGAGGTAACGCTCGCTCAGGCTATCGAGGCCGGGCGCGATGCCGCAGCCCGCCTCGAAACCGAGAAGCGCATCCCCAAAAGGGAGAAGGTGCGCTTGCAGCGCGAGGTGCGGGCTGCTGAAGACGCCCGCAACCGCTTTCTCAACTCCAACCTGCGGTTGGTGGTCGCCCACGCCCGCAAGTTCCGGGGCGCCGAGGGGATCGACTTCATCGACCTGATCCAGGAAGGCAACCTCGGCCTGATCCGCGCCGTCGAGAAGTTCGAGTGGCGGAAGGGCTTCAAGTTCTCGACCTACGCATCGTGGTGGATTCGCCAGGCATTGAGCCGGGCGGTGACTGAGAAGTCACGTACCATCCGGGTGCCCGGTCGCCTGTCTGATGCGGCTGCCACCGTGCACGCAATCAAGAACCGGCTGCAGGCTGAGCTGGGCCGCGACGCCACAATCCCCGAACTGGCTGAAGAGAGCGGGTTGAGCGAGCTTCACGTCCAAGAGGCGCTGGCCGTCAAGGATTCCGTCAGCCTCGAGAGCCCGGTCGGTGAAGACGGGGCGATGCTCGGTGACTTCGTGATGGTCGAGGATGACGACAACGATCCTGTGACCAGAGCCGAGAGCCTGGCAGTGGGAGAGGATCTGCGCCAGGCCATCAACCGGCTGCCGTCGCGGGAGCGGCGCATCCTGTTGCTTCGCTACGGCTTCGTCGACGGAGAGCCCAAGGCCCTCCCCGACATCGGTGCCGAGCTCAACCTGACACCGGAGCGTATCCGGCAGATCGAGAAGGTCGCCCTGTGCCGCCTGCGCCACCCCAGCTTCGGAATGAGCGAGGAAGCGCTGCTCTAGCGGCACCAGGGGTGCTCTATGGTGTGGGGTGAGTAACGTTCCCCGTTCCCCGTTCCCCGGATCCCGTTCAGAGTCTGTCGGGCAACGGGTAACGGGCACCGGGTAAAAGCATTCGGGAACCTGCCGATCACCCAGAACGCTCATATACAAGAAGGGCATACTGTCAGTAGTGCCGGTGTTCTCTAAGGAGCAGAATGCGCTCAACATTTAGCCTCGGCCGCATAGGCGGTGTGAAGGTGGGTATCAACTGGTCGGTACTGGTCATCGCCGGCTTGATCACCCTCTCACTGGCCGGTGGCATCCTCCCGGCCGCGGTAGAAGGCCGGTCGTCCACGGAGTATCTGATCGGCGGGGTGATCGGCGCGGCCGGTTTGCTCGGCTCGATCCTTGCCCACGAACTGGGGCACGCTCTCATGGGCAAGCGGCATGGCCTTGAGGTTGAATCGATCACGCTTTGGCTCTTCGGCGGGTTGGCCCAGCTGGAAGGCGAGCTTCCCAGTGCCAGGGTGGAAGCCAAGGTGGCCGGCATCGGTCCCGCCATCAGCCTGTTCGTCGGTGTCGTCGGGGTGGGCGCCGCCTTCCTCTTCGGCACCTCCACCATGACCGGTGTTCTGTTCGGCTGGCTCGGCCTGGTGAATCTCGTTCTTGCCCTGTTCAACCTGCTGCCCGGCGCGCCGCTAGACGGTGGCAGGCTGCTGCACGCCTTCGTGTGGAGCCGGACCGGGGATCGGCTGCGAGCGACTCGTTCCGCGTCAAAGGCGGGCCGCATCATCGGCTATCTGTTGATGGGAGTCGGCGTGGTCGAGTTCTTCATGGGCAGCGTGGTCGGTGGGCTGTGGACCGGCACCATCGGCTGGATCCTGGTGACTGCCGCTGGGGCCGAGGCCCGGCAAGGAGAGACCGAATCGGGCCTGCAGGGTTTGACGATTGGCCAACTGATGGAGCCGATGACCCCCGTGCCCGATTGGCTGGTCGTCGATGAGTTCGTCACCCGCTACGTGCTTCCCAATCGCCGGTCGACCTTCCTCCTACTCGGATTCGATGGACGCCCCAGCGGGTTCGTGACGGTCAGAGACCTGAGCAAGGTCGGTCCCGACGACAGACTGATTCATCCCGTCCGGCGCTACGCCGCCTCCCTCGCCGACGTGCCGGTGGTTGCGCCCGGCGAATCGGCCCGGGCAGTGCTCACTGCCCGTCAGGCGGCGCTGCGGTCGGTGCTGGCGCTGGTAGTCGAGGATGGGGCGCCGGTGGGCATTGTCACTCGGTCCGGCATGACATCGGCAATCGAACGGGCCCGGTTGCTTCGCTCTCCTCGTCGGCAACGCGACTAACGCCGACGGCTGCTGATGGATAACAAGCCCTGGTCAAGATTCCGCGCCGGCCTCTACTCGCTGATATTCCGAAGCCCGAAATCCAACCGGTTGCTGGTGGAGTTTCTCGGCCTGGAGGCGTCTGACCGCACGCTCGATGTTGGTTGTGGGCCCGGTGCGGCCGTTCGACTGGCTGCCGGGGTTGTGGCCGCCGGTGAGGCGGTGGGGGTTGATCGGGCCGAGGCGATGGTAGAGATCGCCCGCAAGAGGTCCTCAGACTTTGGGAACGTGCGCTTCGAGGTGGGGCGGGCGGAGTCGCTTCCCTTCGAGGACGGGTCTTTCACAGTCGTGTGGACCGCCCACTCCTTCCACCACTGGGAGGACCGTCGGGCCGGGTTGGCAGAAATGCGCCGGGTGCTATCCGATGGCGGCCGGGCCGTCGTTCTGGAGACCGACGGCAAGAAGCATGGCCTCGACCAGGCCGGGGTCGCCAGAGTGTCTGAGGCGATGGAGGACCTCGGGTTCGCCCCGGTGACGGTGGAGAAGGTGGACAAACAGGTGGCAATCACCGGAGTGGCAGCCGCGCCCCTTCCGGATTCGACTCCCTAACCTCCGGGCCATGACCGCCGACCTGGTGCGCGGCATCTTCACCAACCGCACGCTCAATCTTCGCTCGATCAAGGCGATCGGTTACGACATGGATTACACGCTGATCCATTACCGCACCGTCGATCTGGAGCGCCGCGCCTATGAGATCACTCGCAGCCGGTTGGCAGCCAACGGGTGGCCGGTCGACCACCTCGAGTTTGCCCCCGAAAGCGTGGCCCGCGGCCTGGCCGTCGACCTCGAGCTGGGCAATCTGGTCAAGGCGACCCGCTTCGGCTACGTCATCAGGGCCGCTCACGGCACCCGCATGTTGAGCTACGAACAGGTTCGCAACGCCTACGCCGGCACTCTGATCGATCTGGCCGAGAACCGGTACGAGTTCATGAACACGTTGTACTCGGTATCGGAAGGAAACCTGTTCGCTCAGCTGGTCGATCTGTTCGACGAGGGTCAGCTGCCCGGCATCCGCAGCTACTTCGAGCTGTCCGAGGCGGTGCAGCGAGCCCTCGACCGCACGCACATGGACGGAACTCTCAAGGCCGAGATTCATGCCGACCCGGATCGATACGTGGTCCCCGACCCGGAGGTAGTCCGAGCGCTGCTGGACCAGGAGCAGGCCGGCAAGCATCTGATGCTGATCACCAACTCCGACTGGGAGTTCGCCGACCGGATGATGAAGCTGGCCTTTGATCCCTACCTGCCGGGGGACATGACCTGGCGCCAGTTGTTCCCCACGGTCATTGTGTCGGCAGGCAAGCCGGGGTTCTTCTCACACGACCACCACTTTTACCGGGTGGTCGACGAAGAGAACGCCATGTTGCAGCCGCATCGGGGATCGCTCGAAGACGGTTCTGTCTACTACGGGGGCAATGCCAATGTGCTCGAGAGGAGCCTGGGGCTGTCGGGGGACGAGATCCTGTACGTCGGCGACCATCTGTTCGGAGACGTCCATGTGTCCAAGTCGATGTTCCGGTGGCGCACCGCTCTGATTCTGCGGGAATTGGAGGCCGAGCTCCGGGCGGTCGAGGCATTCCAGGAGACGGAGGTGCGTCTAACGGCGTTGATGGCCGAGAAGGGAGACCTCGAGCATCGCCGGGCGGTTCTGCGCCTTGAGGAGCTCCGGACTGACCACGGCTCGAGCGGACCGGCCGAGGATGTCACGGATCTCGACGGCGAGTTGTCAGATCTGCAGGCGCTGATTGTGGCTCTCGATGAACAGATCGCACCCCTCGCCAGAGCCTCTGGAGAGCTCGGAAACTCGACCTGGGGCCCGCTGATGCGAGCAGGCAACGACAAGAGCCTTTTTGCCCGCCAGGTTGAGAGGTATGCCGACGTCTACACATCGCGAGCCTCGAACTTCCTGTACGAGACTCCCTTTGCGTTCCTGCGGGCGCCGCGCGGGACGCTCCCGCATGATCCCGTCTAGCTAGTGGCTAGAGCTCCTCGGGGACCGGGAACCAGCGCAGAGCCTCGAAGCCGGCCCCCAGTTCGATGTGTTCGGCCGGCGGGTG
>JBPCTX010000090.1:0-6165 GCA_051011455.1 Acidimicrobiia bacterium
AGGCCAAGCACATGGATGAGTTCGGCGGTCCGACGACGCACGGCAGCTATCCGGCTGCCTGGGGCTACGCCACGTCCACGCCTTACAACTACGGGAAGATGGTGACCTCGGGTGGTGGTGTCAGCACTGCCTTCACTATCTCCTGGCCGGGGCACATTGAGGACCCGGGTGGCATTCGCCCTCAGTTCACTCACCTGATCGATGTGGTCCCGACCATTCTTGACATTGTGGGAGTGCCGGCACCAGAACGGGTCAACGGGATCGATCAGAAGCCGATGGAGGGCGTCAGCATGGTTTCCGCCATCGCCGACGCCGAGGCCGAGTCCTTGCACACCAAGCAGTATTTCGAGCTGACTGGCGGACGCGCCATGGCCGAGGAAGGCTGGTGGGCTATCACGCGCCACGGTTTGGACGGCGTTACCGGCGTTCAAGCTGGACCCATTCCGGCCTTCGAGGACGACGTATGGGAGCTCTTCGACAAGCCGAATGACTTCAGCCTCTCTACCGACCTCGCCGACCAGGACCCGGAGAGGCTCGAGGATTTGCAGGCTCTCTTCGACCGCGAAGCCCGCAAGTACAACGTCTATCCAATGGCCGACAACGCCCAGGACTACCTTGATGCTGAGCGGCCGAAGCTGGTTGCCGGCAACAAGGCGAGCTACGGACCGGGGACGATCCGGCTGCCGGAGGATGCGGTTATTGACATCAAGAACCGCTCATTCTCCATCGTGGCTGAGGTCGAGAACCCTGATGGGAATGCCGAAGGCATGCTCGTGACCAACGGCGGCGAGTCCGGCGGCTACGCGCTGACGGTTCAAGATGGCAAGCCGATCTTCCACTTCAACTACCTCAGCCTGGAGCGATACACGATCGCCTCCGACGAGGCTCTACCGCAGGGCAAGTGCATCGTTAGCTTCGACTTCGCCTACGACGGCGGCGGCGTGGGCAAGGGCGGCACGGGCACGCTGTCGGTCAATGGCAAGAAAGTGGGCGAAGGCCGGATCGAGAAGACCGTGCCGTTCATCTACGCCTTTGACGAGAGTTTCGATGTGGGTGAGGACTGGGGCACGCCCGTCTCACCAACCTATAAAGTTCCGTTCAAGTTTTCCGGCGCCATCAAACAGGTGACCATCGAAGCGAAATAGCTTCAGGACTGTTCGTAGGGGTTGTAGTCCAGCGGTGCCCCGAACGGAACGCTGTCCTTGGCAAGTGACTGTCGGAGCTCGAAAGTCTTCGGCATGAACACTTCGTACAGCACCCAGGAATGGCCACCCTCTTCGTAGGCGTATGGGGTGTCTTCGTCGGGATTCAGTGTCAGGTTGTAGATGTGCGGAATCGCCAGCTGTTGGATCGGGGAGGGACCGTCCTCGACTTTGTGGGTCAATACCTTGAAGTTCTTGTAGCGCATTCCGACGTGAGTGCTGTCGAAGAACATGTGGAAGTAGTCGCGATTCGACTCCTCCTGTTGGCCGGTGACGAAGGCTGACTGGTCCATACCATCCATCACCCGGTCGGTGGGGACTCCGTCCGGGTCGCCGATGAGATTGAGAAGTGTTGGGAACCAGTCCACGACATGCATCATCTCGTCTGACTGCCTGGGCTGAATCGTTCCTGGCCAGCGGATCGCACCAATAGTCCGGTTGTTACCTTCGTACGTGGAGAAGTACCCGCCTCTCCACTGCCCGGCCGCGGTGCGGTTGTTGGGACCATGAAAAGAAGTGTCTCTGCCGTTGTCCCCCGCGATCACCACGATGGTGTCATCACGGATCCCCAGCTCGTCGAGCTTTGCCAACAGGGTGCCGAAGTCGGCGTCCATCATCTGAATGCAGTCAGCGGCGTCTCCACCGTTCGACGAGTTCTGAAATTCAGCCCGCGGGAGAGTGGGAAAGTGAACGTTGGAGTGATTGAAGTAGATGTAGAAAGGCTCGTCGGCTTCGACGGAATCCTCCATCCACTTGCCGGCTTTGTCCAAGAACTCCAGGTCGATGTCTCGCCGCACTTCGGCATCAAGCGCCTTCAGCCGGCGGAGCTCTCCCGGGGCTTCGGACTCCAAGACCTGAGGCAGTTCGATGTCTTCCTGCTGGAACCAACGATCCTGAGCCCACGCCGCTTGATCCCATGACCCGTTGATGCCGTACCAGTAGTCGAACCCCTTATCGGTCGGATAACGACCCTCGTCTTCTCCGACGTGCCACTTCCCCAGGATGGCGTTCCGGTAGCCCAACTCCTTCAGCTGCTGTGCCATCGTGATCTCCCACGCGACGAGACCGGACCCCGGCATAGCTGTGATGCATCCGGTCCGGACCGAGTGCCTTCCCGTCATCAACGCCGACCTGGTCGGCGTGCATTGCGCCTCAACGTTGTAGTTGGTCAACAACAGACCATCTGCGGCGAACCGGTCGACGTTCGGAGTCTCCGCCCCCTGGGGGAATCCACCCCCGTAGCAGCCGAAATCCCCCTGGCTGACGTTGTCTATGTGAAAGAACAAGATGTTGGGCCGATCAGCCACAGCTACCTTCCTTAGGTTCCGCGAAAGCTTGAAAGCGGTACGTCAGATGGACTCTACCGAGCAGCCTCTGGCGGAGATCACGATACCGGGGTGGCATCTCCAGCAAACTGGCGCCCACCCTGAATCACCCGCCAGATGGCGAGCGTGTTGCCAATGTCCTCGAGGGGATTGGCGTTGAGCAGAACAAGATCAGCTTGTTTGTCAGCCTCTATGGAGCCGAGGAGGTGATCGACGCCAAGAGTGGCCGCCGCATGAAGTGTGGCGAACTTGAGCACATCGAGTTCCGGGATACCCGCTCGCGCCAGGTGGCGGAGTTCCATGTGTAAGCCGTGTCCGTAGAAGACGTTGGGATTGAGGGCGTCTGTCCCCGCCAGCAACCGCACTCCCTTTTGATGAGCTTCACCGATGCTGGTGATAAGCCCGGTGTAAGCCTTGATGATCGTCTGCGGGTCCAGCTTGCTGAACAACTCGACCTCTTCAGCGAGCGCAAAATCTCCTGGCGAGTTGACTGACCGGAGTTTCTCGTCCTGCAACAAGTCGGGATCCTGGGCAAACAAGACGCCATTGCCCCCGGTCGGCGCCACGGTGGGACACCACGAGGTGCCCGACTCGGCGAAGAGGCTCATGACATCCGAATAGACCCGCACCGGCAGTGGCTGATGCTCGACACTGACACGGCCAAGGACCGGACCCATCACCATCTCTCTCAGGATCAGGCCATGAGCCACGACTGGGATCCCAGCCCGGCGGGCTTCGTCGGCGATAGCCCGGTGTAGGGACCACGGAAGGGTGAAGTATGACTTGATGGCGATCGCGCCGTCACGCTGCTGCTTGCGAACCAGGTTGCGGGCCTGTTCCTCGGTGTCGGCGAATAGTGATCCACCATGGAAGAACGGTGCCGTTGCTTCGGTCATCGCCCCTGCTGAGAAGACCCGGGGCACGGCGTCCCCGTACAGTCGGAGCCGGTCCATCCACGCCTTCACCAGGGTGATGTCGCTTCCCATGTCCCGTATGGCGAGCACCCCGTACGCGATGTTGGCGGCCATGTGGCTGACATCGCGAGCGGGATCAAAGTGGATGGGGGTGGCCGTGTGGGCATGCATGTCGAACAGCCCTGGAATGGCAAACCGACCGCCAGCGTCTTCGACGCGAGTGCCCGGAACCATCGGTAGATCGGCGCCGATCGCGGCCACAAGGCCTTCTTCGATCAGAAGGGAGGTGGGCTCAGTGAAGCCCCCGAGTTCGTAATCCAATACGCGCACGTTCTCGACAAGAAGGCTTGGCCTCGGCGAGCCCGGGACATCGATGTTGGGGGTGATTTCATCTCGCCCATCACCATCGAGTGACTGCCGCCATACACGGTTCTCCGTGGCGTAGACGATGGCATTGCTGTCAGGAGCGAAGGAGAAGTTGAGGCCTCCATCGTCGGTCAGCATTCTGGCGTCCGCGTCGGTGACGACCTCGTTACCAAGCGGAGCAACCCAGATCTCCTCATTGCGTCGGAATGCCACCCAAAGCCCGTCGGGCGAGACGGTGCCATCGGCGAAATGACCTTTCGCCACCGAGGTCACGGGCTCTGCCGGATTGTCTCCCACAATCGCTACCCGGCGGAGCTGACCCTGATCGGTGAAATAGATATGGGTGCCGTCGGACGAGAAATTAGGGCGGGGCATCCAGCGGGGCGCACAGTCAACGATCTTGCGACTCTCGCCAGACTCAACCTCGAGCAGGTAGACGCTAGGAGCGGCTCCGGCGAAACCGACGTACGCGATCTGTCCTCCGTCGGGGCTCCACGCAGGCTCAAACCGGCCGGTCCGATCGACTGAAACCAGGGTGCGCCAGTCACCGCTTGCCAGGTCGACGATCCGTAGCTGCTGCGTCGTACCCTCGCTGTGCTGGTACACCAGATGGCGGCCGTCCGGTGACGGTGATGCCGGTCCCCACTGGAACCCGTCGGTGGCCACCAGCCGCTTCGCCGCACCACCACCGAGCTTCTGTGTCCATACATATCCGGCTGCAGTGAAGACGAGGCTGGCGCCATCTAACGTGAGACGGGGATCCAGCACGCTGGTCACGTCCCGTCCCTGATCAGCTGGCCGAATGGGGGCAGTCGGCGCGTAGGCATCGATGCGCATGGTGGCTGTGAACCCAATCTGGGACTGGCTACCTGTTGCTGCGTCGATTCTCAGCAGGTCCCCGGCCTCTCCCAGATAGACCGCACCCTGCCCGGCGCCAAAGCGAGGGCGGGGCTGTGGGTTCGACAGCTCGACGATCCTGGTCTCCGTCGCATCGTCAAATCTCACGTGAATTAGTTCCTCGGACTGCGGAAATAGAAATCCAGCAGCCGGGGACCGGAACCGCCGAATGTACAGCCCCAATCCGGACTCATCGGCCTCCACCCGATCAGCCACGCCTTCAATCGTCAGGAGGGTCACAACCTGGCTGCCATCAAACACCTCGATCCGGCTGCGAGCTCGACCCTCATCATCAGACTCCACCGATGACCAGGCGAGGCGACCGTCGGAGAGGTAGAAGACGCTTCTGGCCGTGCCAGGTGCTGACGGAATCGTTTCCGCGGAGCCCTCGTCGATGGAGTATCGACAGACTTGAGTTCGGAGGCCCGCCGGGCCGACGAACTCGTATTGCGCCCACATTCCGATTGGTTTGTACGAGAGATAGGCCAGTTCGCTGCCGTCGGGCGACCAGGCGGGTCGAGCCGCCCACCGCTCATTCGTCAGCCGGCGCACCTCCATCGTTTCGAGATCGAGCAGGAACACGTCTCCGTCGGCTCCAGCCTCCCGATCGGAGACGAAGGCCACCGTCCGGCCGTCGGGGGAAATGGTGGGGTCCGAGTCGTAAGACGGGCCGTAGGTCAGCTGCTCCGCCTCGCCCCCCGCTGTCGGCAACCTGAACAGATGTCCTAGACCGGTGAACACCAGCCAATCCCCATCGCTGGAGACTGCCACGTCCGGGAACGTGACCTGCTGGGTGACAACCTCCAGACGACGCGTCCCGGGTGCGCTATCCGGCCCGCTTGACTTCAAGGTCATTTCTGCTCCTTGCGTTGATTGAGACAGTCCGGAATGACCGGGATCCGGGAGGGCCAGACTATCGGGTAGTAGCGAGCCTCTCAGCTGCTCCGGTATCGACGACCAGTCCCTCCGTACCGCAGCCGGCGACACCCGGCGCGCAAGCGCACTGCGTCGCTACCGTCGCTCCGGACACAAGACATGCGGACTCGGTAGCCGGCTCCGTCCTCGCTGAAGCTCAGCCCTCGGTGCAGAAGGACAGCGCCACGAGCACCTCGGTCTCCGGCGGGCCGGCCTCGATGGTCATCAGGGCCTGATCATCAGACACCGACGTCACGGGCGCATCCACTGAGGCGGACGGACCGTCAATGACAACGCGTGCGGCGGTCCCGAACGGGGTGACCGCAATGGTCGAGCCGTCGGCCGCCGTCCCGGCGATCGAACCCGAATCGTCCGGTCCCAGCAGGCAGGCAACATCGTCGTTGAAGGTGATCCCGGTACCGTCGACGATCGCGGTGATCGCATTCAGCGTGTCCTCATCAGTTTCAACCGGGCACTCGTCGGGACGCGTTGGCCACGCCGCCACCAGCGCCTCGGCCGTTTCCGGCCCGTACAGGCCGTCGGCCG
>JBPCTX010000091.1:0-13968 GCA_051011455.1 Acidimicrobiia bacterium
GGGCGACGGAGGCGACCGCCATCGCGTTCGCCCTGGAAGGGGTGGAGCCCCAGCGTCCCCTTACTCACGACCTGCTGCGAGATGTCACGGTCGGCCTGGGGGCCAGCATCGACCGGGTGGTCGTCAACGACTTGCGCGACGGCATCTACTACGCCGACCTCGTCCTGTTGGTCGGCGACGGTGAGGTAACGATCTCGTCCCGGCCCTCGGATGCGATTGCGCTGGCGGCCCGCACCGAAGCCAGACTCTTCGCCACTCCCGAAGTACTCGAGGAAGCCGGCGTCGAGATCAAGGACGACGACGATGAGGAAGCCGAGGTGGAACGGTTTCGCGAGTTCCTCGATACCGTCCAGCCTGAGGACTTCACCGGCGGCTCATGACCGCTGAGCAACGCCTCACAGTCTCTGGCGTTCTCCTGCTGGCTCTGACGGCCTTCGGAACGCTCGGCTACGTGATCATCGAGTCGGCCGACGTTTTCGACGCCTTCTACATGACCGTGATCACGATCTCAACGGTCGGGTTTGCCGAGGTGATCGAGCTCAGCAATGCCGGCCGGCTGCTCAGCGTCGTGCTGGTGGTTTTGGGGGTTGGTCTGGTTTTCTACACTGCGACTGCAGCCGTAGAACTGATCATTGCCAATCAACCGAAGAGACGGAAGAAGGCCTTGGATAGAGAGATAGACGACCTACGCGGCCACTACATCGTCTGCGGGTTCGGACGAGTGGGCCGCAACGCCTGGCAGCACATCACCGACGACCAGAAGCCGGTGGTGGTGATCGACGTCAGCCCCGACAAGGTTGAGTCGGCGGCGGCGGCCGGCGCCCTGGTGGTGGAGGGCGACGCCACCCACAACGACACCTTGCAGAGGGCGGGAGTAACCAGAGCGGCCGGGCTGGTCGCTTCGGTAGCCGCCGACTCGGACAACCTGGTGATCGTGCTCTCGTCGCGCACCGTCAATCCCGACCTGCTGATCACCGCCCGCGCCAATGAGGGCGAGGCGGAGGAGAAGCTGGTCATGGCCGGGGCCGATCGGGTGGTGGCCCCGCCCAAGGTGGGGGGGCACAGGCTGGCGTCGCTGGTGTTGCATCGTGAGTTGGCCGACTTCGTCGACCTGGTCCACGGCGGCCGCACGGTCGAGTTCAAGGTCGAAGAGTTTCAGGTAGATGAGGGGTCACCGCTGGCAGGCGTCAGCCTGCGAGAGTCCCAGATCCGGGGGAGGGCGGGGGCCATGGTTTTTGCGGTTGAGGAACCGGGCGGGGGATTGATCGTTAATCCCGACCCCGACCTGGTCTTCATCGTCGGTGCCCGGGTCGTGGCAATCGGCACCGATGACCAGCTCGCCCGGATGCGCCAACTCGTCGACTCGGGCTGATCCGGCCCTCATAATCCGACTTATCCACAGGTCCTGTTGACAACTATTGACCCCGCGGGTAGATTTCACGTTTGGAATTACGGACGTGTAAGCTACTCGGCGAAGGAGGACGGGAAATGTCCCAGGACGGATATCGGGCACCCCAGGTGTGCAAGTTGGTGGACATCACTTACCGGCAGCTCGACTATTGGGCGCGTACCGGCCTCATCACTCCTTCCATCCAGTCGGCCCAGGGCTCCGGCTCCCAGCGCCGCTACTCCTTCACCGACATAGTTCAGCTGAAGGTGGTCAAACGCCTTCTCGATGCCGGCATGAGCTTGAAGAAGATCCGCCAGGCGATCGACATCCTTGCCCAGCAGATGCAGACCGCCAGCCCGCTCGCCGACGTCACACTGCTCTCGGACGGCAACACCATCTATGCCGCCCACAACCCCTCTGAAGTCGTCGACGTGTTTCGACGCGGCCAGGGCGTGTTCGGCATCGCCGTCGGGCCCGTGCAAGACGAGCTGGAGGGCCAGCTTCATGAACTCTTCCCCGAGTTAGAAGAGGAAGCAGAGGCGGGCACCCCGCCGGTCAGGACTGCGGAGGCCACCTGAGCACGAACCGAGATTCGGAAGCCGTACCTCCCTCCGAAAGAGAAGATTTCGCCCACCACAGTGAACGTCAGTTCGCGCGGTTGCTCGATTTCTACGGGATCGGATGGGATTACGAGCCGACCGCGTTTCCCATTGAGTTCGACGAATCCGGGGAGCCGGTGAAGTACTTCACCCCGGACTTCTACCTACCTGAAGAGGACATGTACATCGAGATCACCACGATGAACCAGCGTCTGGTGACCAAGAAGAACCGCAAGGTTCGCCGGTTGAGGGAAGTCCATCCCGAGATTCGCTGCAAGGTGTTCTATCAAAGGGACTATCTGCACCTGCTGCTCAAGTACGGGCTGGAGGAAGCCAGCGGCGAGTTGCCTGCCCCCAGCCGGCTGCCGGGACCACCCCAGGTGACGGATCTAGGGGAGCGGCGCGGGGTAGGCTGACCCCTCTCATGCCGGTCTCACCGCTCGACTCACTTCACCGGGAACTGGGTGCCAGATTCGTCGACTTCGGCGGCTGGTCAATGCCGGTCCAGTACGAAGGAGTCCTGGCCGAGCACCAGGCGGTCAGGGAAGGGGTCGGTGTCTTCGACGTCTCCCATCTGGGCCGAGTCCGGGTCTCGGGGCCCGGCGCCACCGAGTTGATCGGCCGCATCTTCTGCAACGACATCAAGGCAATCGATCCCGGCCGGGCTCAGTACACGATGCTGCTGAACCGCAATGCGGGAGTGGTCGACGACATCATCGTCTGGTGGCTGGACGAGGACGATCTGATCGTGATGCCGAACGGAGTCAACATCGACGACGTTGCCGACGTCCTGCGAGATGCAGCGCCCGGCTCAGTCTCCATCACCGGCAATCGCGAAGAGACTGCGCTGCTGGCGGTGCAAGGCCCGCAAGCACCCGACCTGCTGGAGCAAGTGACCGGGTGGCGCCCGCGCCGCTTCCGGGTCGCCACCGTCGAATACGACGGTGCGAGTTTTCCGGCTGCCGGCACCGGATACACCGGAGAGCTGGGCGGCGAGCTGATGGTGCCCAACCGCCATGCCGAAGGTCTGCTGCAGGCTTTGCTGGAAGCAGGGGGTACACCCGCCGGCCTCGGCTCCCGGGACTTGTTGCGGCTGGAGATGGGATACCCGTTGTGGGGTCAGGATCTGGACGAGGAGACCTCTCCGCTTGAGGCCGACCTGGCCTGGGTGGTCGATTGGGACCACGACTTTGTCGGGAAGAAGGCGCTGCGGCGCCAACACCGCCAGGGGGTGGCCAAGAGCCAGGTGGCGTTCACGATGCAGAGCCGCCGCATTCCCCGCACCGGCTACGAGCTACGGGCGGGTGGCAGCACCGGTGTTGTCACCAGCGGCAACTTCAGTCCCATCCTCGGCAAGGGGATTGGCCTCGGCTATCTGTCACCTTCGCCGGTGTTCCATCGCTATTCGCAAGCCGAAGGCGAGCCCGACCCGCCCATCGAGATCGAGATCCGCGGCGAGTGGGAGAAGGTCTCGTTGACCTCGACCCCCTTCATCAAAAAGGACTGATGGCCAAAAAGGACACCTCCCGGCACGTGCTCGGCATTGATTTCGGGGGGTCGGGCATCAAGGGGGGCATCGTCGATCTCGACAAGGGTGCACTGCTCACCGAGCGGCACCGGATCCCAACCCCGAAGCCTTCGACTCCCAAAGCCGTGGCGGCGGTGGTCCGAAAGCTCAACGACCACTTCGATTGGGACGGTGCAGTGGGGGTTGCGATCCCCGGCATCGTCCGCCACGGGATCGTTGAGTCCGCCGCCAACATCGACGATGGCTGGATTGGCGAGAATGCCGTCAAGCGCTTTTCCAAAGCATTGGGCAGGCCGGTGTGGGTGCTCAACGACGCGGACGCGGCGGGCCTGGCCGAGCTTCACTACGGGAACGCCCGCGACTACGCCGATGGGGTTGTGATCCTGCTCACCTTCGGTACCGGCATCGGGAGTGCCATCTTCGTGGAAGGAGAGCTCTTCCCCAACACTGAACTAGGGCACCTGCAACTGCGAGGAGACGACGCTGAGCATTGGGCCAGCGCCAGGGCCCGGGAGGACGAGGACCTCTCGTGGAAGCAGTGGGGGTCGCGGGTCAGTGCCTACCTTCAGCATCTGGAGTTCTTGTTCAGCCCCGACGCCTTCATCATCGGCGGCGGTGTCAGCCGCCGGGCCAAGAGCTTCTTTCCATATCTAGAGACGTCGGTGCGTATCATTGCCGCCGACCTGGAAAACCGTGCGGGCGTGGTGGGGGCGGCCTGGTACGCGGGAAATCAAGGAGTCGTATGAGTGACATCAAGCGTGAGACATCCCGCACCGGGGTCGATTTGGCAACACGCGAGTGGCTGCCGGCCGGCAAGCCGAAAGCCGGCATCCTTATCGTGCACGGGCTGGCCGAGCACTCGGGCCGCTACGAGCATGTGGCGGCTCAGCTGACCGAGCGGGGTTATGCGGTGCACGCCTTTGATCAGCGCGGACACGGCGAATCTGGCGGCGACCGCATTCACGTCGACGGTTGGGACGACTATCTCGACGATGTTGAGGACCGGCTGTCGGCGATGGCCTTCGAGATCAAGGCGCCCACCGTCATCTACGGGCATTCGATCGGAGGCCTGATCTCGCTGGACTACTGCCTGACCCGATCCGAGGTTCTGCCCGACCTGCTGGTGCTGTCGGCACCCGCCATCAAGGCCACCATCGCCAAGTGGAAGCAGATCCTGGCTCCAATCCTTTCCAAGCTTGTTCCAAAAGCCGCCCTTCCCCTGGATCTGGAGGGCCATCAGCTCTCGCGGGATCCGGCGGTGGGCGAGGCCTATTTCGGCGACCCGCTGGTAGAGACCAAGGCAACTGCCCGGTTCGGGGCCGAAGCGCTGAGAGCGCAGGAGCGGGTGGGTGAACGCATGGACTCTCTCCGGGTGCCGACATTCGTAGTCGCGGGCGGCAGCGACGAGATCATCCCTGCCCACTCATCGCACAGCCTCGGTGAGGTGCCCGGGGTTGAGCGCAAGCTGTACCCGAACCTGCGCCACGAGCTCCACAATGAGCCGGAAGGCCCGGAAGTAGTGTCAGACATCGCCGATTGGCTGGACTCCCGGCTCGGTTGACCGCTGGGTCAGAGGCTGCTGCCCAGCTCGCGGTAGCCGGCGTCGATCTCCTCTAGCAAATCCCGGCGCAGCGGCCACTCCCCGAACCCGGCCTGGAGGGCCTGGGTGGTGACGGCATGGAAGTCGTCGACTCCGAACCCGTGGTGGGCGGCCAGCAACCCGAACTCATCCGACAGATCGATCCCCGACATCAGCCGGTTGTCCGTGTTGATCGTCACTGCAAACCCGGCCCGGTGCAGCAGTCCGATTGGATGGTCGGCGGCGCTGGGATAGATGCCGGTGTGGAGGTTGGAGGTGACACTGACTTCGAGCGTTACCCGCATGTCCCGCACGTAGGCGGCCAGGGGGCCGAGGTCGGTGATTGCGCCCCCAGAGACCACGGTGTCTTCGATGATGCGCACTCCGTGCCCGATGCGCTGGGCGCCACACACATGCAGCGCCTGAGAGATCTGGGCGGGGCCGTCGCCCTCGCCGGCATGTACCGTTACGGCCAGGTTGGCGTCCAGCGCGTGTTGGCAGGCCGAACGGAACCGGGCGTTTGGGTAGCCGGCCTCAGGGCCGGCCAGGTCGAATCCGACCACGCCGAGGCTTTGGCTGGCGACCGCAAGCTTGGCGATGGCGTCCGAGTCTGACATCGGACGCATGGCGTCGATGATGAGGCGGGTGACGCAGCCGGACTCGGCCTCACCGTCCCTGATCCCGGTGGCGACGGCATCCACCACTTCGGTCGGCTCAAGACCGCCGGCGGTGTGGAGGCTGGGAGCGAAGCGGAGCTCGGCGTAACGGACGCCGTCGGCGGCCAGGTCGATAACCGCCTCGAATGCCACTCTCTGCAAAGCCGCCGCCGACTGCATGACGGCGGTGGTATGGGTGAAGGCGGCCAGGTAGGCCTCTAGCGATCCGGAACGTCCCTGGTGGAACCAGGCCGCCAGCTCTTCGACGTCGGTGGCCGGGAGCTCGTGGCCGGCTGCTTCGGCCAGCTCGATGACGGTGCCTACCCGCAGCCCTCCGTCGAGGTGATCATGCAGCAGCGCTTTGGGATAATCGGCGTAGCCGCTCATGAGCCAAGGCTACCCGGGCGGCCCTCCCGGCAGCCACCAGCGCCTGCGCACCACGTCCTCGCCCTCCAGCTGCTCCTCGATCACCTCGCCGGGAGCGAAGCCCATGGACTCAAAGAACGATTCGGCGGCCAGGTGTCCGAGGATGACGTCCGAGCACATGGGCAGGTCGGGGGCCAGGTCGTGCATGCGGGTGATGAGGTGCTTGCCGACGTCCAGGTCGCCGCCCTCGCGGCAGTAGAGGGTCTCGAGCACGATCCGGTCCTTGAACGGGGCACCCTCGGCGAATCCGACCGTCTCGTCCTCTCTCACTGCCATGAAGCAGTAGTGCTTGAGCAAGCGCTCGGCCAGCACGGAAGGGCTGTAATTGGCGTCGAGGGCCCGGTTGATCGTCTCGGTCGTCACCAATCCCGCGTAGGCCTCCCACCACACCTCGTGGGCGAGACGTCCGATCTCGATGAGATCCTGACGATGAGCGGTCCGCACCTCCACCAGGCCAACCTACTCGTCTGGGCTGCCCCCGGCCGGGCGGCCCGGCCCGCCGCTACTGTGGCCTCATGTCCGAGAAGATCTACAGCACAGATTCGTACGCCAGGCAGATGGATGCCGTGGTGCGGGAAGTCAACCGGGAGGACGGGAGGCTTCTGCTCGATCGTACCGTCTTCTACCCGGGAGGAGGCGGGCAACCGCACGACGTCGGGGCACTATGGGTGGGTGATGACCGCCTCGATGTTGTCCGGGTCACCTCCGATTCGAGCGGAGTGTGGCATTGGCTGGAGGGAGGCTTGCCGGCCCCCGGCACCGGCCTGCGGGGCGAGATCGACTGGGACAACCGATACCTGCTGATGCGGACGCACACGGCTATGCACGCGTTGTGTGGAGTGGTGTGGGAGAGATTCCAGAGCCCGGTCACCGGCGGCAACATGACCCCCGGCGAAGGGCGCCTCGACTTCGACCTGCCCAATTGGGACGCGGCCCACAAGTTCCCGATGGAAGAGGAGTTGAACGCTCACCTGGCGGAGGCACTGGAGGTGAACGTGGCTTTCCTGCCGAGGGAGGAAGCCGACCTCGATCCCAGCCTGATCAGGACCAAAGTGAGCTTGCTTCCCCCCGGTTTGAGGGAGGTCAGGGTCATCGACATAGTGGGGTTGGATCGTCAGGCCGACGGCGGCACCCATGTCCACAGGACGGACGAGGTCGGCAGCGTCACAATCGGCAAGGTGGAATCGAAGGGCAAGGGTTTCCGCCGGATACGGCTGGCATTGGCCGACTGAGACACCGGGAGAAAGTCTCGGGGTACCGGGCTTTGATTGCCTATGATGTCGGCTCGGAAAGGAATATCGATGAAGGTTTGGATCGATCAGGATCTCTGTACCGGCGATGGTCTCTGCGAGGAGATTGCTCCCGACGTCTTCCAGGGACGCGATGACGGCCTATGGATCGTCAAGGAGGAGTCGAAGCATTTCGGCACCACCACCATCTTCGACGGAGCAGAGGGCGAAGGGCACGGCCCGGATGGTGCCAGTGGCCTTGCCCGCGTGCCGGACGGCATGGAAGACACCGTGATCGAGTCCGCCGAGGAATGCCCCGGCGAGTGCATCTTCATTGAGCCGTAAGAGGCCGCCTTCGGCGGCCGGTCACCAGTCGCCAGCTTCCAGTTTTCTGTGAGGGGTTTCGGGCGCGCCGCTAGAGGGGTGCGGTGCTTTTCTGAAGACACGGCTACCAGCTACCAGCTACCAGTTTTCTGTGAGGGGTTTGGCGCGCCCGTAGAGGGGTACGGCTCTCCTCTGCATCAGAGCCAGCAGCGAAGCCGCTAACTGGCGACTGGTAGCTGGCGACTGCGAAGCTGCCCCGACGGGGCGACGAGCTAGTGCCTTCAAGTGGGCCGGTGCTTGTGATCGACTCTTGCCCGGATTCGTTTTCCGAATAGGCCCCGGCGGGTTTCCAATTGGACTCCGTAGGCCCAGCCCATTAGTGAGTGGGCGACCAGGATCTGAGCGTCGTTCTCGGAGTAGCGCCGGTAGCGGTTGGTGGTTCGCTTGCCTTTCAGGTGGGTGTCGACCGACACCTCGGGGTTGCCCCCTCAACTTATCGGCGGGATGAAATCGAGCGCTACCGTGCCGCCCTTGCGCCGCACCAGATCCGCCGCCTCCTGGCTCACTTTCAGTTCGAAATCCCAGTCGACCATTTGGGGAGGGTACCCGTATTCGCTTGCGCGCCGTGGTGGTCTAGAGCGGGGGTCGCGCGACGGGCGGCCGCGAGTCGCCCGTAGGGAGGACGGGGAAGCTACGATTGCGACGGCACAGTCGGACCGTCGACCGTGCCGGCCGATTACCCCGCGCGGGAGAGACCCGGCTTGCCGGGCGCCGAAGGAGCAACCCCCCGGAACCTCTCAGGCAGCAGGACCGCACAGGACAGGCAGATCTGGAAAGCAGGCCGTCAGGCCTCACCGAAGGTGTAAGCCGGCTGGGCCGGTGAATCTCTCAGGTTGGACGACAGAGGGGGAGCGGTAGAAGCGCCGTTACGCGTCCAAGGAGAGGAAGACATGCGCCGTTCCCTGCAAGATCTTGAACAGCGATCCGATTTCGTCAGACGACACCTCGGTCCCGGTCCCGCCCAGCAGCGCACGATGCTGGACGAGTTGGGGATTGACTCGTTGGCCGATCTGCTCGACAAGGCCGTCCCCAAGACCATTCGCTGGGATGGGCCACTCGACCTTCCGGCAGTGATGACTGAGACCGACGCGCTTGCTCGCCTGCGAGAGATTGCCGACCGCAATCAGGTAATCACCTCCATGATCGGCATGGGCTACTACGACACGATCACTCCACCGGTGATTCAGCGCAACGTGCTGGAGAATCCTGCCTGGTACACCGCTTACACCCCCTACCAACCCGAGATTTCTCAGGGCCGGCTCGAAGCCCTGCTCAACTTCCAGACGATGGTCAGCGATCTGACCGGGATGGACATCGCCAATGCCTCGCTGCTCGATGAAGGCACTGCTGCGGCCGAAGCGATGGCGATGTGCCACCGGGTGACCAAGGCCGATTCAGATGTCTTCTACGTGGACGAGGACTGCCACCCCCAGACGTTGGCCGTCCTCGAGACCCGGGCAGCCCCGCTCGGAATCGAACTGGTGGTAGGTCCGGCCGACCAGGCCGCCGATCAAGCGGTGTTCGGCGCCCTGCTCCACTACCCCGGGTCGGGAGGGACGGTCAGGGATCTGGCCGCCACCACCGCTGCTCTCAAGGAGGCCGGAGCCCTGGTCTCGGTGGCCTCCGACCTGCTGGCCCTCACCCTTCTCACCCCGCCCGGGGAGTGGGGGGCCGATGTGGTGATCGGGTCCAGCCAGCGCTTTGGCGTGCCGCTCGGTTTCGGGGGCCCCCATGCCGGCTTCATGGCAACCCGGGAGGACTTCACCCGCGCCCTGCCCGGACGCCTGGTGGGGGTGACGGTCGATGACGACGGCCACACCGCCTATCGCCTGGCCCTGCAAACCCGCGAACAGCACATCCGTCGCCAGAAGGCGACTTCGAATATCTGCACGGCTCAGGTGCTGCTGGCCGTCATGGCCGGCCTTTATGCCTCCTATCACGGACCCGATGGGCTGACCACCATTGCCGGGCGAGTCCACCGCCTGGCCGGGATCCTGGCCGGCGGGTTGTCGGCCGGCGGAGTCGAGATAGCCAACCAGGCCTACTTCGACACGCTCACCATTTCCGTCCCCGGCCGGGCCGATGAGGTGACGGCGGCCGCCTTGGCCGAGGGCATCAACCTGCGACTGGTCGACTCCGATACGGTCGGCGTCTCGGTGGATGAGACCACCACGTCGGGCCACATTGAATCCCTATGGCGTGCTTTCGGCGTTGAGGCTTCCGTCGGCGATCTGGATGCCGGTGTGGAGTCTTCGATCCCGGCCGCGCTGCAACGCACCAGCCAGTTTCTCACCCATCCAGTGTTCCACCGCTATCACAGCGAGACCGAGATGCTCCGCTACCTGCGGCGGTTGGCCGACAAGGACGTCGCCCTCGACCGCTCGATGATCCCGCTCGGGTCCTGCACCATGAAGCTGAACGCCACCGCCGAGATGATGCCGGTGACCTGGCCCGAATTCGGCAACCTGCACCCGTTCGCGCCGCTCAGCCAGGCGGCCGGCTACCTGGAGCTGTTCTCGGATCTGGAAGGTTGGCTGGTGGAGATCACCGGGTACGACGCCGTATCTCTACAACCGAACGCCGGGTCACAAGGCGAGTACGCCGGCCTGCTGGCCATCCGCGCCTATCACGAGAGTCGGGGCGAAGCGGGCCGGGATGTCTGTCTGATCCCCGCCTCCGCCCACGGGACCAACCCGGCCAGCGCCGCCATGGCAGGCATGCGGGTGGTAGTGGTGGCAACAGATGAGAGCGGAAACGTCGACATCGAGGACCTGGCCGCCAAGGCTGCCGAGCATCAGGACGATCTGGCCGCCCTCATGGTGACTTACCCGTCGACGCACGGGGTGTTTGAAGCTCACATCACCGATGTTTGCCGCATTGTGCACGAGCACGGGGGCCAGGTGTACCTGGACGGCGCCAACCTGAATGCGATGGTCGGTGTGGCCAAGCCGGGCGAGTTCGGGGCCGACGTTTCCCACCTCAACCTCCACAAGACCTTCTGCATCCCGCACGGCGGAGGAGGTCCCGGTGTCGGGCCGATCGGCGTCAAGAGCCACCTGGCTCCCTTCCTGCCCAACCATCCGCTGGCGCCGGAGGCCGGTCCTGAGACCGGCTCTGGAGCGGTGTCGGCTGCTCCCTGGGGCTCACCGGGCGTGTTGCCGATCTCCTGGATGTTCATTGCCCTGATGAGCTCGGACGGCCTCAAAGCCGCCACCGAGGTAGCAATCCTGAACGCCAACTACATTGCCACCCGCCTGGCTCCGGTCTACCCGATCCTGTACACCGGGGCAGGGGACCTGGTGGCTCATGAGTGCATTCTCGATCTGCGCCCCATCACCAAGGCAACCGACGTAACGGCAGACGACGTTGCCAAGCGGCTGATGGACTACGGGTTCCATGCACCGACCATGTCCTTCCCGGTAGCAGGGACACTGATGATCGAGCCGACCGAGTCCGAGTCCCTGGCCGAACTGGATCGCTTCTGCGACGCCATGCTGGCGATCCGGGCTGAGATCGACGAGATCGAAGCCGGCACGATCGCAGTGGACGACAGCCCGTTGCGCCATGCCCCGCACACGGCCCATCAACTGGCAGCCGCCGACTGGTCCCGTCCCTACACGAGGGAGCAAGCCGCCTACCCGGTGGCCACTCTGCGAGACGGCAAGTACTGGCCGCCGGTCGCCCGGATCGATCACAAGTACGGAGATCGAAACATCATGTGCGCCTGTCCGCCGATCGAGGACTATCAGTGAGAGTCCTGGTCGTTACCCATGGCAGGGAGATGGCCAATGGTTGGCTGGACGACGCTCTGGCCGAGGTAGGCGCCGAGTACGAGATCGTCGATCCCAGCCGGGGCGACGACCTGCCAGTCTCCGACTACGACAAAGTGATCGTGCTCGGCGGGCACATGGGCGCCTATGACCAGGAGCTGCATCCGTGGCTAACCACCGAGAAGGCTTTCATCAAGCGGCGGATCGCCGATGAGACTCCTTTGCTGGGGGTTTGCCTGGGAGCACAGCTGATTGCCGAGGTAGGCGGCGGCCGGGCCTATCGCGCCGACCACACCGAGGCGGGAATGGTGACCATTCAACCCACGCGGGCAGGCAGGACCGACCCGGTGTTGTCGGCCATCGAAGGGCCGGTGGTGGCCTGGCATCACGACACCTTTGAGCTGCCATCAGGAGCCGAGTTGCTTGGAGTCACCGATGACTACCCGCACGCCTTTCGCTATGGGCGGGCGTTTGGCGTTCAATTCCATCCAGAGGTGACTCCAGACATGTTCCGGACGTGGGCGTCGATGGCCGGCCCCGAAGAACTGAAGACCGCCGGTCTGGATCCGGATCACTTCGCGGAGGGTCTCGACGCCGACGCCGATCGACTGCGCCGCCAGGCGGTGGCCTTCTTCCGGACCTGGCTGGAGGAGTGAGGCGGGCCCTGGTTGCCCTTGTCGTCGCACTGGCGGCATGCACCGGGGGAGGCAACGGCGAGCCCGGCCCAGATCCGACCACGACCAGTTCGCCAGATCCGTCGACGACAACCACAACCACCACGGCTCCGGCCGAGGCCCGGCTGGAATGGCTGGGCGGCGACCGTCCGGCCCGACTGGTGATACCCCCGCAGTGGGATCTCTCGGGCCCGACCTGGCCGCTGGTCGTGCTTCTTCACGGCTACGGCGCCAACGGGCAGCTGCAAGATGTGTATCTGGGGATCAGCCCCCGGGGAGAAGACCTGGGGTACCTCACCCTGACGCCGGACGGGACCACCGACCCGACCGGCAACCGCTTCTGGAACGTGACGGGCTCCACCTGGCCGGTCGATGACGTGGCCTATCTGGAGAGTCTGATTCTGGAGGCGACGTCCGGCTTCAACGTCGATCCCAATCGGGTCTACGTGGTCGGGCACTCAAACGGCGGGTACATGGCCCACAAACTCGCCTGCGAGATACCGCATCGGATCACAAGGGTCGCAGCCATTGCGGGTGGCATATTCGGGTTGGGAGCCGGCTGTGAGCAGCCGGTGCCAGTCATCATGGTCCAGGGCACCGACGACGCCACGGTCCCTTATGAGGGCGGTGTCTTCCTGGGTGGCCGGATCCTGGGTGCCGAGGACACGGTGGCTCGCTGGCGAGAGCTGGGCGGGTGCAGCGAGGCGGTCGTGGCGGAGGGGCCGTACGATTTCGATCTGCTGGTGAGTGGCGAGGAAACCTCGATACAGGCGTGGCGGGATTGCACTGAGCCGGCCACCGTCGAGCTGTGGGTGATGGAAGGCTCGGGGCACATCCCCGGGTTTCGTCCCGCCTTCCGTTCCGCCCTGATGCAGCGGCTGCTCGAGCTGGGGTGACCGCTGCAACCGGCGGCTTGCCGCGAGGCCGCCGCCGTCGCATACTCCCGTGATGAAATCGCGCACGGTCCATCTAGTGGGGAGCCTTCCTGCCGACGACACCGGGGATGCCCTCAACTGGGCGGTGGAGATGCTCGGTGACACTCTCGGACCCTGTGTGCCGGACGGGGAGACCGGCAACCGCTCAGACTGGGTGAACCGCCTGGTCGAGGCACTCCGTTACCACCCCGACCTGGAGCTGGTGAGGGATGGCGCCTGGTCCGGGTACACCGACACCCCGGTCTTCCGTGTTCGGAAGGGACATCGCTTTCGCACCATCGACCTGGACTACCGGGCCGAGTTCGAGAAGTCGTGGCCGGTCTTTCGGCAGATGCCTGAGGCCGACGGGCGCACCTTCCAGGTGGGAATCCCGGGGCAGTTCGACCTGGCGGCAATCGCTTTCGGCTTCAACCTCCCCCTGGCGATGCGCCACCTGGGTCCCTTCCGCGACGCCACGATCAGGGAAATGGCGGCGGTCCAGACGCTGGCCGAGGGCGATGTGGCCTTCCAGATGGAGGTTCCGATCGAGTTGATCATGCTCACGAAGCTGCCGGGACCGGCCCGGGCGGCCGCCGCCAAGCGCATGGCCCGCGAGGCGTTGCGGCTGGTGGAGGCCGCCGCCCCCGGTACCCGGTTTGGGTTGCATCTGTGCCTGGGAGACCTCAACAACGAGTCGATGGGATCTCCGATCGACACCTGGCCGCTGGTCACGTTCGCCAACGCCATGATGGCCGAATGGCCGACCAGGAGAACTCTGGAGTTCGTGCACGTGCCGCTGGCTCACGGAGCAGAGCCCCC